>JAPPEF010000375.1 GCA_028875335.1 Gemmatimonadota bacterium | reverse complement strand
CGCACGACATCAAGGGCGAGGGCATTTACGCGTACGTGACGCTCAACGCCGGCGAAGAGTACACCGACGCGCTCAAAAACGAGCTCAAGCAACAGGTGCGCACAGCGATCGGCCCGATCGCCACCCCGGACGTCATCCACTGGGCACCGGGCCTGCCCAAGACGCGCTCGGGCAAGATCATGCGCCGCATCCTGCGCAAAATAGCCACCGACGAGACCGACTCCATCGGCGACACGTCGACGCTAGCGGATCCAGCGGTCGTGGACTCGCTTATTGCCAATAAGTAAGTGATGTTATGCAAAAGCGATTAGATATGGGATACTTCGCTTTGCTCAGCATGACAAGCACCAACCGCTGTCATGCTGAGCAAAGCGAAGCGGAGTCGAAGTATCTTATACCTTGATGACCGTATGTAACGTCAGTCAGTAAGTGACTACCGACGCCTTCGCACTGCCTCAAGGCAGCGAGGACAGCTTTGCCCGCGAGTGGCTAGAGACCAATGGCTTGGGCGGCTGGGCCTCTTCTACGGTCAGCGGTGCGCACACCCGGCGCTACCACGGCCTGCTGGTCGTGGCGACCTGTCCGCCGGTTGGCCGGGTGGTGTTGCTCTCGCGGCTCGACGAGACCTTGGTCTTGCCCACGGCCCGCATCGAGCTAAGTTGCAGCATTTTCCCCGGAGTCATTCATCCACGGGGCGACCAATGGTTGACTGCCTTTGCGACCGAGCCGGTGCCGACGTGGACGTACGCGGGGGATGGGTGGGTGCTGCGCAAGCGGCTGGCGTTGCTGGCGGGCGAGCACGCCTTGGTCGTCGCGTACGAGCTGGTGGAGGCGTCTGAGCCGCTTTGTTTGGAATTGCGTCCCTTTTTTGCGGGCCGGGATTATCACAACTTGGTGCAGACCAACGATCAAGTCGCCCCAACGGCTGGTTGGGTTGACGACGCGCTGGTCTATCGGCCCTATCAGGAGCAACCCACCGCTCACCTCCTCGTTCCGGGCGCGTGCTGGGAAGCCGCTCCGGACTGGTACTACAACTTCCAATATCCGCGCGAGGAAGAGCGCGGCCTTGATCACAGCGAAGACCTGTTCACGCCCGGCCATTTGCGTCTGCGGCTCGCTCCCGGAGCCACCGTTGGCGTACTTGCGACCACTGAGCTGCCCGCCTGCCGCAACCCTCTCGCACTCCTTGCCGACGAAATCGAGCGCCGTCAGCAGGTGGAGGTGCGCACTCCTTGGGCCGCCGATCCTTTGCTGCGGTCGCTGGCGCGGGCGGTCGATCAGTTTCTGGTGCGGCGCGGGGATGGCTTGCACACCATTGTCGCGGGGTATCACTGGTTCACGGATTGGGGCCGCGACACCATGATCGCTCTGCCCGGCCTCTGTTTGGTCTCCGGGCGCTTTGCCGAGGCTCGGGGGATCTTTGCGGCGTTTGCCGAGCACGTCAGCGAGGGCATGATCCCCAACCGCTTTCCCGACGCGGGGGAGGAGCCGGAATATCACGCCGTTGACGCGACGTTGTGGTTTTTTGTCGCGCTCTACAAGTACTTGCAATACACCGAGGACTACGAGTTTGCCAGCGAGCTGTGGCCGACGCTAGAAGACATAGCCGCTTGGCACGAGCGTGGTACGCGCTATCAGATTCGGGTTGATGCCGACGGTCTGCTCGTGGCTGGGGAGCCGGGGGTGCAATTGACATGGATGGATGCCAAAATCGGCGATTGGGTGGTCACGCCGCGCATGGGCAAGCCGGTGGAGGTCAATGCGCTCTGGTACAATGCGCTCAAAATTTTGCAGCACTTGGCCGAGACATTTGGCCAATGCGCCGATTACGGCCAGCGCGCGGCTGCGGTACGCACGTCTTTTGATCGCCTGTTCTGGTGTGAGGAGCGGGGGTACCTGTGCGACGTGGTCGCGCCCGAAGGGCCGGATTGGGCGATCCGCCCCAATCAAATTTTCGCGCTCTCATTGCCCTTTCCGCTCGTCGAAGGGGCGCGGGCGCGGCGGATCTTATCCGTGACTGACGAACACTTGCTGACCCCGCGCGGCCTGCGCAGCCTCTCGCCGCGCGACCCGGCGTACTGCGCTCGGTATGCGGGCGGTCCTTGGGAGCGCGACAGCGCGTATCACCAGGGCACGGTGTGGGGCTGGCTCATCGGCCCGTACATCACTGCTCTTTGTCGTTGCCATGGTCGAGCAGGTCGCCAGCGCGGCCGCGCCCTTCTCGACGGCTTTGCCGCGCATCTGAACGAGGCGGGCTTGGGTACGGTTTCGGAGATATTTGACGCCGAGCCGCCTTTTGCTCCGCGCGGCTGCATCGCCCAGGCGTGGAGCGTGGCCGAGTTGTTGCGGGCCGGGGTGGAGGATGTGTATGGAAAAGGAGGTGAGGATGATGTCTGAGCACTCTAAAGATGTAATAGATCGAGTTCGAGCCATCCGCCGGAAGATATCCGAAGAAGTTGGGAACGATCCGGAGGAACTCGTCCGCCATTATCAGGAGTTGGACGAGAAGTATCGGGCCAGACTACTCCGCAGAAAACAGACTTCGCAAGAGAAATGAGTGCTAGCTAAACTGCTCTTGGAACGGCGCACTCTTGACAGAACCCAACGCGGCCCTTTTAATAGCTCAGCAAATAACGGCGCAGGTGTCCGCTGTTGTACGGCAGCGGAAGAATAGGGAAGGCAGTGCAAATCTGCCGCGGTCCCGCCACTGTGACCGGTTGACGGCCCATCGGCCGTCGCGTCCCCGACATCAGCCACTGATCCCCACGTGGACCGGGAAGGAGTCGGGCGGCACATAACCGGAAGTCAGGAGACCTGCCTGCGACCGAGGTGAACGACACCCTTCGGTAGAAAGGTTGGTCCACCGGTGCCTAGAACAAGCACCCAGACCCGCACTCATTCGAGGGCGGGCTTTTTTATTGTTTTCTTCTTGCTGGCCCTGCACCCTGAGGCTCTATTGGCAGGGTCTCTACAGGGCCGGTTGCTCGACCCGGACGCGGGACGCCCCGTGTCAGGTGCCGTATTGACGCTGAGCGCCTCATCCGGCGCTGTCCATTCCGTCCGCAGCGATACGACCGGCTCCTTCCGTCTCGAAAATCTGCCAACAGGCACTTGGGATTTATGCGTGGAACGGCTGGGCTATCGGCCCTTGCATGGCCATATCCAGATCGGCGCGGCCCCCACCTCAGTCGAGTTGCACCTGCAATCTCTGCCCATGATCATGGACGAGTTGGTGGTTCGCGCCCGCCGCGACCCCGAGGGCAAGCACGTTGCCGCTTTCGTCGAAACTATTGTCTTGGGCAACCAGCGCGCGCCCGGCGCGGACTTAGCTCAGACGCTCGACCGAGCTACCGGCGTCAACATCCGCCGCTACGGTGGGTTGGGCAGTTTTAGCACCCTTTCCATTCGCGGGTCCACCGCTGAACAAGTCCAAGTTTTTCTCGATGGGGTGCCGCTCAACTCGGCTGTTGGCGGAGGCGTGGATCTGGGTGGTTTGCCCATCGGCGGCGTTGAAAGCGTCGATATATATCGGGGCGCAGTGCCAGCGCGCTTTGGTGGCAACAGTCTCGGCGGCGTGGTCCACATCCGCACGCAGCCACTCGGTGGCAAAGTCCGCACGCGCTTACACACGGGCTCCGGTTCGTACAACACCCGCCAACTGGGCGCTTCGCTCAGCGGCCCATATAAGGGCTGGGAGTACTTGGGATTGGTCAGCTACCAAGCCAGCCGCAACGACTTCCGCTTTTGGGACGACAACGGCACTGAGTACAACGCCCAAGACGACGGCTGGGCGCGACGGCTCAACAGCGATTTTCGCGGCGTGCGCGGTTTGGCCAAAATCGGGCGCAGCTTGGGTGCTAGCCGCTTGCAGATTCACAATACCTTTGACCTGAGCTACAAAGGCATTCCCGGCATTGGCAACAACCAATCTCTGCACACCCGCTACGACACGTGGCGGAACATCGCGGAAGCGGCGCTTTTCGGGCCGCTGGGCGATGGCCGCGCTGGATACCGAATCAAAGCCCACCATTCGCGCGAAAAAGACGAGTACCAAGATCGGCACGGCGAAGTGGGCTTAGGCCGCCAGCACGACCGCAACATCACCCAGAGTTTGGGCTTGCGCGGCGAAGTGAATGCCCTGTTGTCCGGCGAGTCCCTGCTGACCGCTTTTGTCGCGGCTCGACATGAGACCTTTGAGCCCGACGATCTACTTCGTCCTGAAAGTCGGCTGTTGCGCAGTCGCCGCCGGGCATTGGCCGTTGGCACCGAAGTGGAGGTGCCGGTGGGGCAGCGCTTGACTATCAATGCTGGCACGCAGGCAGAAGGACTCGACGACCGCTTTTTCGATCGAAAATACTTCGCGCCCAGTGCGGTGTTGCCGAGCCGGAACAACGGCGAAATCCTGTGGGGCTACCGCATGGGCGCGGCCTTGGACTTAGGCGCTGGCTTGGCGCTCAAAGCCCACAATGGCCGCTATCAACGCGCGCCCAACTTTTTTGAACTGTTCGGCGACCGGGGCGCGGTGATCGGCAATACCAACCTCGTCAGTGAACAAGGGCACAACTGGGATTTGGGTTTGGTTTTCCGTGGTCCCGCCGAGGGGATGGGGTTGGCCTTGGCGGAGGTCGTGTACTACCACAATCGCGTCGAAGATCTCATCCGCTTTATACAAAACTCACAGCGGGTGTCGCGGCCTCATAATATGGGCCGGGCTTTGCTGCGCGGCGTGGAGACGCGGGTCGAGGCGCGGCTGTTACCAAGGCTGGCACTGCGCGGCAATTACGCGTATCAGCGCGCTGAAAACCGCACTCCGTTCTCTTTTGAACGGGAAAATGATCTGCCCAATGCGCCGCGCCATCGGCTCAATGCGCGCGTATCCCTCGACTTGGGTCGCGCGGAACTATACGGCGAATTCAGCCGCGAAAGTCGGCATTTCCTCGACCGCGCCAATCTGCGCACCGTGCCCGTTCGCGCGCTCTACAATCTCGGTGGTAGTGTGTCGCTAGTCGAGGGCATTGTCTTGTCTTGGGAACTGCGCAATCTGACCGACAATCAAGTAGCCGATCTGTGGGGCTACCCGCTGCCGGGCCGCTCGTATGGGCTTTCCGTGCATTATGCTGCGTACCAGTAGGGCACTTCGACAAGCTCAGTGCCCTACTTCGGCAAAGCACAACGCGGGCTGAGCTTGTCGAAGCCCACCATTAGTAGCAACTCATTCGTTTCTTAGGGTATCGATTGGTACCCCTACTAACCAAGGAGGATTTTCGTGTATCGCATTTCCATTTTAGCCGTCTCTCTCTTGCTGCTGGCGAACTCGTCGTCGGCGCAGAGCGATCTCTTCGTCATCACCACGGACTTTTCTACTGGCAGCACGGCCTTTTTGGCCGCAAATGCGGCCGAGGCCGAGGTGAATCTGTTGGGCATCCACTCGGACGCAGTGGGGCACTACCACGACGGGCGAGTCTATATCGTCAACCGCTTGGGCCAGGACAATATATTGGTGCTGGACGCGATGGATTTGCGCACTCCGCTGACTCAGTTTTCGGTGGGCAATGGTGCCAATCCGCACGACATTGAAATTGTTGCACCCGACAAGGCGTATGTAACGCGCTACGAGACGGCGTCTCTGCTGATCGTCAATCCCCAAAACGGCGCGGAATTGGGAGAGATTGATCTGAGCGCGTTCGCCGACGCGGATGGCCTGCCCGAAGTGTCGCAAATCGTCCGCGTGGGCGACCGGCTCTACTTGAGCTGTCAGCGTCTCGACCGCAACGGCGGGTGGGGACCGGTTGATGTTAGCTACCTGATTGTCGTCGATATAGCGACGGACACCTTGGTCGATGTGGACTCGGATGCCGAGGGGGTGCAGGGCATTGCGCTGAGTATTGCCAATCCCAACAGCATGGCCGTGATCGGCGAGCAGATTGCCGTGGGGGTAGTGGCCAATTTTGGCGACCGGGCCGGTGGAGTGGAAATCGTCGATACGGCTACCAACCGCAGCCTTGGATTGGCCGTCAGTGAGGAGGATTTGGGCGGCGATATCACGTCCATGGTGCTCGTTGACCAAAACCGGGGCTATGCCGTGGTCGCGGATGAAAACTTCGCCAACAGCGTCCGGCCTTTTGATCTGTCCAGCGGTGCGGTGGACGCGCCCTTGGAAAACATCAGCGGCGGTTTTATCCCTAGCTTGGCAGTAGATGGCGATCGCTTGATCGTCGCTGATCGCGGCAGTTTCGCCGACCCGGCCAGCGCGGGACTTAAATTTTACGACGCGGCTACCGGCGCGTTCCTGAGCGGCCCCATCGATACCGGCCTGCCGCCGCAGGATATCGTGGTCTTGAGTGATGCGGCCGTTCCTACGGCTGTTGAGGAGACCGCCGACAGTTTGCCGCAGAAATTCGCATTGGAAGCGGCCTATCCAAATCCCTTTAACGCTTCGGTACAGATTCCCTTTGCGGTCTGGCAGGCCAATACTCCGGTCGAACTGACCGTCCACGACGTGTTGGGCCGCACCGTCCGCACGCTGATCGCCGGTACGATGGACGCCGGGCGACACGTGCTCCACTGGGACGGTCGCAATGCCGCCGGTGAGCCGGTGGGCAACGGCGCGTATCTGGTGCAGTTGCGCGCTGGCACTCAACGGGCGGTGGGCAAGGTGATGTTGATTAAATGACTGACGTTACGCACGGGCACCTAGGTATTAGATGCTTCGACTCCGCTTCGCTGCGCTCAGCATGGCAGACACTCAGCGCGTCCTTCCTTGTCATGCTGAGCGCAGCGAAGCATCCCATACCTAATGGCCTTTACGTAACGTCAGCTAAGTGAAAGGCAACAGACATGGTTACGCTATCTAAGCTCTATACCAAGACGGGCGACGGCGGTATGACGCGGCTGGGCGATATGTCACAAGTGCCCAAGACGAGCGCTCGCATCGCCGCTTATGGGTGCGTGGATGAGCTGAACTCGGTGATTGGGTTGGCTAGGGCCAGCGGTGCTGAGTACGACGATGTGCTCGCCCGAGTGCAAAACGATCTCTTCGACTTGGGGGCGGATTTGTGCGTCCCGCAGGCGGATGGCGAAGAAGAGCGCCTGCGCGTGCAGCCGCAGCAGGTCCTTTTTCTTGAGCAACAAATTGACGATCTCACGCGAGACTTGGCTCCCTTGCGGAGCTTTATCTTGCCTGGAGGACGGCTTCCCGCGGCTTGGCTCCACCTTG
>JAPPEF010000076.1 GCA_028875335.1 Gemmatimonadota bacterium | reverse complement strand
ATGTACAGATAATCGGCGTCGTAGAGTACGTGTATAAAGGTTTGGTTGGTCGCAGCGACGCCTTCTTCGGGTTCGATCAATATGAATCCCGTCGCCGGCGTAGCCCGCTTCCAGTCCGCATCGTCTAGGATGCCGTCTATGGTTGGCCGAAGATGCGTCCTGAAGGCCCACACTTCCTTTTCGCTGGGCTTTTCGTGGGCTGGTGCAGACGGCGCGACGACGAGCGCAGCTCCTATCATCCAGAGTAGCCATAGGCGGGTAGGGATGCACTTGGTCGGATATACCGTGCTCATTATCGCCTTTCAATTGGGTCAAGGTTGCCGAGGGTCTGTCCGTTCCTGGCGGGCAAATTGCAAGAATCCATCCGCCACCAGATCACACGATAGGGATTTGTGCCTTCCCCGGACTTACAACGGAAGAGGGGGCGTTTAACAATGGCAAGTATTTCCCTCAAACGACCTTGGCCCGCAGCCCGTCGAGGTGCCGCAACACGAAGCTTTGCACGGCCCCGTATTCGGCTCCGATCTCGTGCGGTATCTGTCTGAAACTCGGCACGACACCGAACTCTTCCAGATCACCAGCGTGGTAGCGCGTCTTGAACTCGGGGAACTTCAGCCCGTGCGCTGTCGATACTACGACAACCTTGTCTTTGGGCGCGATGACTTTCTGCTCTACCAGTTTGAACAATGCTGCTAGGGCTACGCCCGTATGCGGACAAGCGAAGAGCCCCGTGAGATCCGCCTTGGCCGCGGCGTCAGCCAGTTCTTCTTCGCTCGCGCACTCGACGACGCCATCAAAGGTTTTCAACACCCGGATAGCACGCTCCCAGCTAACCGGGGCACCGATCTGGATCGCGCTGGCCAACGTCTTGCGAGCCTGCTGCGGTTCGAATGTCTCGAAACCGCGCAGATAACTCTGGTAGAGCGGGTCGGCATGGGCCGCTTGGGCGACGACGAGGCGCGGCAACACTTCAATCAACCCCATCTCGCGCATTTCGAGAAACCCCTTACCCAGCGCGCTGATATTGCCGAGATTGCCGCCGGGTACGACAATCCAATCGGGCACGGTCCAGTCGTCCTGTTGCACCATCTCTACCGCTACGGTTTTCTGGCCTTCGATCCGCAGCGGATTCATTGAATTCGCCAGATAATAAAACTGTTCCTCGTTGCTCAATGCCTTGGCCAGCCGCATGCAGCCGTCAAAGTCGGTATCGAGAAACAAGGTCAGCGCGCCATTGGCCAATGGCTGGACCATCTGTGCCGCCGTGACTTTGCCGCGCGGCAACAGCACCACCACCGGAATCCCGGCCGCCGCGCCATAAGCCGCCAGCGCCGCCGAAGTATCGCCGCTGGAAGCGCAGACCATTGCTGGCACCTGCTGCCCCGTGGCGATGATCTGCTTGACTATCGAAACGAGGACCGTCATGCCGATGTCCTTGAACGACCCGGTGTGACTGTCGCCACATTGTTTAACCCACAGATCCTCCACGCCGAGCTGCCGCCCCAACCGCTCGGCCCAAAACATATTGCTGCCTCCTTCATAGAGCGAAACCACATTCTCATCAGCCACTGCCGGGCAAACCATTTCCTTTTTACCCCATACCGAGGAACCATAGGGATAGTGGGTGCGCATATAGCGGCGGTCGAAAAGCGTCCGCCACTTGTCCGGCTCCAGAGCCTTGAGCGCCGCCATATCGTGCCGGACTTCGAGCAAACCACCACACGACTTGCAGCGGTAAACGACCTCGGTCAGCGCGTAGTGCTGGTCCGGGCAGTGCATGCACTGGAACCAGGCCCGGTAAGGCACCGCTGTCGAATCGGATATTTGCGTTGCTAAGACCATTGAATTCTCCTTGTATCTTGAACCAGACCGCGCAACTCGTTGACATAGACTGCTTGTTCCAGTTCCGGAAAGACTGCGCTCACCTCTGGCCCCAGATGCAATTTGCCTTCCAGTCCACAGGCGACCTCCCGTGTCACGGCCATACCGCTCTTGCTATGGCGGCTGGCCCAGTTCATCGTTAGGAAAGCAATATTGACGGCTTCGCCCATGATATCGAGCCGCTCGTAATCGGCGTGGCCGATCGCTCCTAGGTAAACCGAGCCGTAACTCAAGCCTATTTCGAGGGCTTCCGCGGTCATCTCACAGGCCAGCAGCGCTGCACGCACGGCCCGTTCCTGCTGCCCTTCTCCGGCAAAAAAACACAGGCATTGGTCGCCCAAGTATTTGACGGGCACGCCGTCGTGGTGCAACACCGCTGAGGTCACAGCGGCGAAGACCCCGTTAGCCCAGGCGGCGAAATTTTTGGGATCCAAGTGCATTGATTTCTCAGCGGCCCCCTTGACTCCGGAAGTGAATACCGTGGCCTCAAAGACATCGGGCTGCTCGCCCCAAGTATGCAAAAGCCAATCCGTCGAGACCCCTAGTAACCGGGCCAACGGTCCGAGCAAACTAATGTCCGGGGCGTTTTCCCCCCGCTCCCATTTCGACACCGCTTGCGGGCTTACCTGGAGGGCATGGGCGATATCCTGCTGTTTGAGCCCGCGTTTTTCGCGTTGGCGGCGAATGCGGTCACCGAGGCCTTTTATAAGGAGCATAGTCGTTATTGTATTATTGGATGAGGTCAGAATATCGACAGCGGATATTGTAGCCACAATGAAGCAGTAGTTGAATCGGATAACGGGCTAGTTGAGACCATAAAGTCGTCGAGAGTACTACTCTAGTAGGTATTCCCGCGCCCGGTATCAGCTCAATGCGTTGCCAATCGGCCGCCCTAGCGGCTGGGATCAAGGCCGGGGCTGTGTTGTGCTTCGTTCCTTGAGCCAGAAGATAACGGCAAACACGACGGGAATGAGGCCGAAGAGGATCATCAGGATGCCGTTGATTTTCCATACGTGGGCATCGAATTTGAGGTACCAAATGCCCTCGAACAGGATGGAACTCCAAGTCAATACGATGTAGAAGAGCAGGTTGAAGCGGATATACCTCAGGAAGAGGAAGGCCGAGATCAGCCAGAATGGAGTGCTCATCGCGAGGAGTACGCCTGCGTGATAGAAGTCCTTGGCTGGTGAGACGACGGATTGGAAGATGAGAACGACAAAGACGCCGAGGATCATCAGGTTTGTCCTGCCCAAGATTCGCCACCAGACAAAGAGAAGGCCGAGGATTATAATGGGGAATCTGATCATACCGCTGAATTCGTTGATGAGTTCACCAAGCGCGGGCAGGTAGGTGTTGACGTTGGGGGGCACAGCGCCGCCGGCGAAAAGGTAGTCCGTGAGATAGGTAAGATGTACGTGAGCGGAGAGAACGTCGGTGCCTCTTCTGATACCGGAATAGCACGCCACCAGAAAGACGACCTGCCACCACAGTGCCGCGCTGCCCGCCTTCAGGCGGAGCACATCGATCCAGTCGGAGATGTGCATCTCTCTAGGACACTCTATGCGGTACAGCGTATCACCGAGGGCGCAGAGCAACAGGGTGAGGATGACCGCACCAGCGAGGCCCCGAACGACACTGACAAGCTCGCCAAGGAGGAAGGTACCCATGACCTCACTGGTGTCATAACCTCGGTATAATGTGGGCAGTTCGTTGAGATCCTCGAGTAGGAAACACAGGCCATAGAGGATGCCGACGCCGATGGGCAATCGCCAGTTGACCAGCCCGTTCCGGTAGGCGCGTAGTAGGTGAATGACGACTAGGACGAGGGTGACAATGACGGCGATGGTAGGGAGGGTGGAGACAATGGTGCTCTTTGCAGTCTTCTCTCCTAGTTTGCGCAAAAATTCCTCGGGTGCCTTGTAGGCCTTGTACGCATAGCCGATCCGGTCGCCCTGTACAGAGGCGAAAATGCGAAACTCGCCCTCTTCCACCTTGACGTCCATGCGTTCCCACACAAAGCTGTGGTCCATCCGGTTCTCGCGCTTGAAGGACCGCGCTTGGAGACGCTTGTAGAGCGTTGTATCAGCTACATCCCGGTTCAGGTGTTGGCGCAGGAAGGCCTCGGCCACTTCCTGCGCCTCTTCAATAGTGAGCTCTGCACCCTCTTGACCCTCGGGCACGGCATGCGAGATGTAGGAGAGGTCGCCGTGGCCGTCGACGCTAATGGTGAGTTCCTCTTTTTCGAGAGGCTTGAACCATCGCACACTCCAGCGCCACGAGCCCGTGTGTTCGGCCGCGAGCGTGTCCGCCCGCGCTACATCGACGTTTCGCAGCAGGTGTGTAAAGTGGTTGGAACCGAGACTGCTCGAGAATGAGGTAGTGCGACGATAGCCTTCGAGGTCGAGTCCGAGCTGTCCCCGAATCCCTTCGGCAATCTCGATGGCCTGCACGCGGGTGGGGACCTTCTCGCGTGCGTATTCGGCGAAATGCCGCGGTTCGAAAGCAAAGTATGCGGACCAGCCCAACAGACCGAGGATGCCAAAGACGAGGAGACCCTTGCCAGAAATGAGGTAGTCAGAGGGCCTCTTGCGTTCAATCGGAGGTTCAGGTAGCTCCGCGGGAGGGGCAGATGGCGGAGGTGCGGCCTTTGGTGCCTCTGGAGTGGGTTCAAGGGGCTCGTCTTCGTAGCGGCCGCGGACGGCGCTCCAGATGGCGGGAAGGGCCGGGATGGAGATGATGGCGACAGCGAGGATGCCTGAAACCTTGAAGTAGAGACTGTCGGACTGCACCATAGGATAGACGCCGAGAAAGCAGTTGTACACGTAGTGGGAGATGATGGTCGCCCAGACACCGAAGCGCAGGAAGACTATGCCGAGGAGGATTCCCACGATGGTCAGTTCCAAGCCTCGGATGTAGATCGGTTCCTGCGGATAGTCGGCGTGAAGGAAGGCCCACACCACGGCGGAAACGAGAAGGGCCAACCAACTTCTCTTAAGCCAGCGAAGGAGAAGGGAGATGGCCACCAGCCGGAAGAGGAACTCCTCCATGGTGGCCGCCACGAGACCCGTCAGAAGGGGATATATCCAAGGCAGGTACGTGCTGTAGGCGTTGCTGTATTGGGTCATGGCGGCAGGCGACCAGACCCCGAGGTAGTCGTTGCCCAGAATGTAGAAGAGGGTGACGTAACCCAAGTGGGCAAATGCCAGGCCATAACCGACAAGAGTGACGCGTGCAAAGCCCGCCGATCGCCAACGCCGCAGGGAAACCCGCTCTAGGGGGTTGCTCCAATCTCTTACGTCCTGCGCGATGGTGCCGCCTGCCGCGCCGCACACGGCGATGATGAGGGCGATGACAGCGGCGCTGAGGAGACCAGTGAAGATGAAGTTGAGAATGAAGGATACATAGGACTGCATGGTGTCGTATCCGAACAGACTGAGCGGATAGCCATTGATGGACCCGAGGAGGGAGGCGGCTCCCACGAGGATGCCGATGGATACGGCGACGCGCCATGTGAGTGTGCGCTGGCGATACTTGCGCACTAGGACGACGATCATGGCAATAGCTAGGGCGAGGGCAAATCCTCCGGCGACCTTGGTGAGCAGACCGGCGCGAGCGCGGGTCTCGCGGTAGGAGCGCGAGAAGGTCTCGGGGACCTTGAGGTATTCGGAGAAGCTACCCACCCGGTCCCCTTGGACTGTGACGCGCAGGCGGTAGTGTCCATCATCGCCGACGACGAAGTCCCGCTTGCGGTAGGTGAAGGTGTGGTCCCTCCGCTTGGGGCGGTCGATGCTGGAGGCCTCGATGGGTTCGTAGGCGTCGAGTGAAAAACCCTGAACATCGGTGAGGAAGGCCTCGGCGATGTGCCGGGCATCCTCTTCTGAGAGGCTGGTGCCTTCGTCGGACTCGAGGATGCTGTGGGTAAACCCTACGACGCGCCCGCCGGGATCGATGCGGACGCGGAGTTCTTCCTTCTGCAGCGGTTTGAAATAGCGGATGTTCCAATACCACACCGAGACCCACTCCCGCACGAGGCGGTTGGCCTCGGCCAAGCCCAAGGTGCGCTCGAGAAAGATCTGGGGCAGGCTGGCATGGGAGAAAACTTGAGCACTCTCGTATTCGGTGAGGTCGTAGCCGAGGCGGTGGAGATATGCTTCGGCAGCTTGGTTAGCCTGTTCGCGATCTACGCGAAAGTTAAGTGAGGCAACGGGAAAGGCTCGGTCGAAGAACTGGACATAACAGGCGAGACCGAGAGCGCCTGAGATCAGGAAGGAAAGAATCCACACAGTATCGCGTCGGGTCATGGCGTCTCCTACTTCCCGCCTCTTCCAATCTCTGTCTCCAGTAGGTATTCCCGCACCTCGCTCGGAGCCAGTTCAATGCGTTGCCAGTCGGCCGTCCCTGCCGTGCGCCACTCCAGCGCCTGCCGCTCCTCGCTCCCGTTGTAAAACAGCGCTGTGCCCGGTCCACTGACCGGCGGTTGCACAAGTGCTAGGATCTGCTCGGGTAAATGGCCTTCGTCCCACTCGACCAGCGGTACCACCGCGCCTTGTACTTCACACGTGCCCATCAACAACGGCCCGTAGCAACCCGTTACCGCCCCGCAGCCCCAATTGCGACCGTGTCCTGCGGCCACCGAGCAAATCGCCCCGCCCATATCGGCGTGTTCGCGCCCGCCGCGCAACACCCGCCGCGCCATGGCGAATTTGGCCGCCGCTGCCCCCAGCGCCCGCCGGGCCATGGTCCGCTCGCCCGTCAATTGATACCCCAGCGCCAACGCCGCGGTGCTCGGCTCGCGCGAGGGCTGCACTGAACCATCTTCCGCCCAGTGGCCCCAGTAGATCATGTCACTGCGTTTGCCCACCCCCGGCTCGCGACGCTTCCGCTCTTGGGGAAAGACCATCGCCCACGGTGCTTCCGGCTCGGCGGGTTGTCGCGCCAGCATCGCGCACATGGCGTCGTCCAGCGAAGAATCGGCGAAGGTCCAGCGATAGTAGGCGAGCGCGGCGGCAGCCGGGTCGGCGTAGGGATCGAGCAATTCGCCGATTAGCGGCTCGACGATTTTCTTGGCCGCGCGGCGAAAGATATCGTCCCCTTCCAGCAAAAAGAGATCGCCCAGCGCGTAGATCGCGCCTGACGCCAACAGATTTTCGATACCTGCGAGTGGGTCGCCGGCGATGTGGTGGTTGTCGCCGGTCATGCTCCGCTCTGCGCGGGTCTGCAAATCCTCTGGCTGCAATCCACGCCCGTCCAAATCCCACAACACGGGCATCCGTCCGTCCACCGCGAGCAACCGCTCGGCCCGCTTGCGCCCATAGCGCAGCGCCCAGTCGCGGTAGCGCGCCTCGCCCGTGACCCGCCAGGCAGCCAGCGCAATGTGCAAAAAGCGGAAGTGTTCGGCCAACTCGCGATCGCCGTGCGCCCCACCGACGGTCCGCGTGCCGATCCAATAGCTCAAAAAGACATCGCGCGTCCAGTCGTACCAAGCGGGCACACCCTCGATCCAGTTGCCGATGTGGTGCGCTGCGTCGTCGAGCAGGGCGGCGGCTTCTCTGTCGTCGGGAAAGAAGCCCAGATAGCGGGGCAGAAACAACAGAAAAGGCTCGGTGCCGTGGTGGGCCTCGGCCTCGGGTTCGTACCCGTGCAGGCACTCGGCACTAACCCAGGCCTTGAGATCGTTGGCCAGCGAGCGAAACCGCACTGCGATCCGCTCGTCGCCGCTGACCAGATAATGCGGAAAGAAGGCCAGCGCGAAATTGGCCTCATCCTCGCCGCCGTGGTTTTTGTCTGGCCCGTCGCGGCGAATGCTCTGCTCGACCCACAGCGAGAGTTCGCGCCGCAAGGCCACATAGTGCGCGTATGTCTGTGCCAGTTCGTCGATCACGGGTCTAAATGTATCAGTTACAAGGTCTCGAAGAAAAGCCTTGACGCAAAGAACGAACTCGGTGCGGGTGCGGGTAAGTCCTAGTAGGCGCGGGCGCACGGTCACATAGGTCGGCTTGCCAAGCAGTCCAAATGGTCTTGATTTGGAGATAATAACTCCAATTTTGGACTAAAAATGGAGATCATTGGAAAATTTTTCAGAGAACCGACGGGTAGCTTCCGCCCGCCCGGCTGCCCTAGTGGGGGTAGCGCCCGATAGAGACAAGGAGCAACCATGCCAAACATCCGATTCGCCCAGCTCTCCTTTTGGTTCGGTCATGCGCACGGCATCTGCAACGCCGCGCAGAAACACGACAGCGTCGATCTCATCGCAATCTGGGACGCCGACGCCGAGCGCGGACAGGCCGCGGCCGATCACTTCGGCGTCGAATTCATCCCCGACTTAGATGAGCTTCTCGCCCGCGATGACATCGATGCCGTCGGCATTGCCTCGGAAACCCAGCTTCACGGTGAACACATCATCCGTGCCGCCGAAGCGGGCAAACACTGCATGGTCGAAAAGCCGTTCACCCGCACCCCCGAGCAGGCGGATGAAGCGATCGCCGCGGCTGAGAAAGCGGGTGTCCAAGTCATGCCCGTCCACAACCTGCGCTTCTCCCCTGCGCATGAGCGCATGAAGGAAATCGTCGATTCCGGTGTGCTTGGACCCATCGCGCAGGTGCGGCGACGCCACGGGCACGACAAGTACAGTGCCCAGGATTTCGATGCACAGAGAATCCAAAACGACCCCAGCGATCCATGGTTCGACGCGGATGCGGAAGGCCGCAGCTCGCTTTATCACGCTGGTTCCCACTCCGCTTTCTGGATGCAGTGGATGTTCGGTATGCCCGAGAGCGTCGTTTCCCTGGGCGTCTCGAGCGTCAAAGGACTCCCGGTCGAGGACAACAATGCCGCTGTCTTCCGCTACGCCAATGGTCCAATCGTAACGCTCCATACGAGCGAGACGGAAACTCGGGCTCCCCTAGCCACCGAAATCTACGGTCACAAAGGCGCGTTAGTGCAGGTCAGGGGTGACCATCCCTCCACCAAGCTGGATTTCGGCGATCCGGCCACGCTGATGCTCTATACAAGGGAAACCGAAGGTTGGCAACCCTTGTCAGAATTCCACCGCAGCTTTGTCCCACCGGGATACAGCGTGTTCGGCAAATTTTTCGACGCTTTGGCCAACGGGGAGGAGATGCCGATCTCGATGTATGACGGCCGGGAATGCGTTCAGATTCTGGCGGCGGCGGAGCTGGCGGGGAAGGAAGGGCGGCAGGTTGAGCTGTTGGAGATAACGGGCTGAGGCTGCCACTCGCCCGTATCATCTAGGGGCCTCATGCGACAAGCCCCCGAGGAGGCGATCCCCGGGGGCTTGTGTTAAACAACAAACCGCCAAAGTTAGCAGCGGGAAATATGGTAGCGGCGAAGGGACTCGAACCCCCGACCCATGGATTATGATTCCACTGCTCTAACCAACTGAGCTACGCCGCCAAAACTTGTTTAAAAGCTAGACGGCGGGAGGGGCTTTGTCAATAGGACTCAGAAGGCGAACAGGTCCTCCAAGCCGAGTTCGACGATCTCGCCCTGTGCTGCTAGAGCCTCTAGGTCCATTTTGCTCTTGTCGCCGGTGATCGAAATCAGTTTGGGGCGTCCTTGGACGTGTTGGCGGTAGAATTCGAGCACTTCGTCGAGGCCGCTGGCTTGGAGTTGCTCAAAGCGCCAAGAGCGTGGGTCGCCGGTTAGCCCCTTGCGCTCCCAACCGCGCACAGCCCCTAGTACTGAGCGGAAGCCGAGGCGTTCCGTGCGGTACTTATTGAGCACTGAAAGCTGGGCGGCGGCAAAGCGCTCGGGCGAAGAGGGAATGTCGTCGAGCAGGCCGGCGAAGGCCGCAACTGCTTCGGGCGTCTTGTCGGCTTGCGTGCCCATGCCGCCGACCATGTAGTTGTAGTCGGCTTTGTCGCGGCCGTTGAAGTAGAGGGCTCCCACCGAATACGCCAAGGCCCGTGCTTCGCGAATTTCTTGGAATACGATGCCGGCCATGCCGCCGTAGAAGTAGTCGTTGAACAGCTCGACTGCTGGCTCGAGCGCCGCTTGGTATGGCACATCCACGTATTCGATCCTCACTAGGGCTTGGGCCATTTCCTTGTCGAAGAAGTAGATCTGGGTTTTTTCGGGCTGGGTGAATTCTAACACCTGATAGGGCGGTGGCTCGACCGGAGACTCAGGCAGCGGGTAGTGCTGGGCGAGGATGGCTTGTACATCCTCGATGGTTTGCGACCCGGTGTAGCTGAGGGTCTGGCGATAGGAGAGCAAGCCGCTCAACAAGTCGAGCAACTCCTCGCGTCCTAGGGCGCTAACTTCCTCGTTAGAGGGGACTCGGCGGTAGTACGCCATGTCGCCTAAGCGGTGGTAGCGGTAGAGGGCCTCGTGGATGGTGCGGTGATCCTTGAGGGCGTCGTCGCGCCGAGCGATGATGATGGCCTGAAGCTCGGCAAGCGTGGCGTCGTCCGTGGTCGGGCCGTGCATTAGCTCGGATAAAAGTGCAAGCGACGCGGCGAAGTTTTCGTCGAGGCCCGATATGGAAATCGTGGTCTCTTGGTCGCTGACATTCATCCTAAAGTCGGTGCCCAACTTGTACCATTCCTTTTTCAGCTCTTCGGAGGTAAAGCGCGGGGTGCCCGACTTGTCGAGCAGTTCGCGGGCCACGGGCAGGCGCTTTTCGGTTAGGGAGCCGATATCGATCGCGATAGAAAATTCAAAGAGGTCGTTGAGTGGATTGCGGGCGTAGTAGAGCTTGCTGCCGCCCGCCAACTCGCGGGTAGTGAAGTCGCGCTCGGGCACGAGGTAAGCGGGCTCGACCTCCGCAAAGGGCATGGCCATGACCTCGGCGAAAAAGGTTGATTGGCGCGAGGCGTCGATGTCGATTTTGTCGATGGGCGGCTTGTCGATCTCGGGTATGTCCTGCTCGCCGTCGCGGCGGTAGCCAGCCACATACGCGCCGTTGAAGTACTTATTGGCGGCTTCGACGATGTCGTGCTTGTTGATCTTGGCCATGCGGTCGAGGGCGCGCACCGCGTGACTCCATTCCTCAAATCCGAGATACGAATCGCGCATAGAGCTGACCCGAGAATTGTTGTTTTCCTGCCCCTGTTTTACGCTCTTCTTGAAATCGGTGACAATGGCCGGAATGATCCAATCCTCGAATTGCCCCTCCTTAATCAGGTAGATCTGCTCCAAGAGCAGGGCCTCGACTTCCTCAAGGGTTTGGTCCTGTTTGGGGATGCCCCACAAGTACTGGGCGCCGTAGTCGTTGAGTAGATAGGGATAGGAGCCGGCTTCGCGCACCTTCTGCTGCTGGTTGAGGTTGAGGTTGATCAGCCCGGCCGTGGCGTTGTCGAGGATCATGTCGAGGATTTGCAGCGTCTCGGCGTCCTCGTGCGAGCGCTCGGCGGTGCGGAAAGCCAACAGCACGTATTCCTCGCCGGGATAATTGACCTCGATCCGTTCTGCTCCGTTGATCGCAGGTTCTTTGTAGGTGGGGAATGAGGGCAGTTCCCGGCGCTCCCAGAGAGAAAATTCGCGGTCGATGAGCTGGATGGTCTCGTCGATGTCGATGTCGCCGGAGATGAAGATCGCCATGTTGTTGGGCACGTAGTACGTGTTGTAAAACTCGTACATGCGCTCTAGCGAGGGGTTTTTCAAGTGCTCTACTGTGCCTAGCGTGGTGACGCGGTAGGGATGGGCTTTGTAGAATTGCTCCTGTACGGCTTTGTGGATGACGCGGCCCTTGTTGTCGAGGGAGCGGTTTTTTTCCTCATAGACGGTTTCCAGCTCGGTTTGGAAGAGGCGGAAGACGGGCTCGTGAAAGCGCTCGGCCTCGACCTTGGCCCATTGCGCTAGGCGATTGGCTGGCAGTTCCACTTTATAGACGGTTTCCTCGACCCAGGTGTGGGCGTTGAGGCCGCGCTCGCCCATCGCGGTGTAGAGGCGGTCGAGTTCATTGGGAATGGCGTACGCCGCGGCGAGTTGGTTTTCGGCGTTGATCTGGGCGTAGATTGCGGCCCTTTCTTCTGGGTCGGTCTCGACAAAGTGCTGCTCGTAGAGCGCCTCAATGCGGTCGAGGTGGACCTGCTCCTTTTCGTAGTCGAGGGTACCGATTTTTTTGCTGCCCTTGAAGAGCATGTGCTCTAGGTAATGGGCAATGCCGGTGGCGTCTTGGGGGTCGTGCTTGGAACCGGCGCGGACGGCGATTTCGCCGTAGAAGCGCGGCTCTTCTGTGTTCTGGGTCAAATAGACTGTCAGGCCATTATCCAATTGGTAGATGTGGGCCTGCATGGGGTCTTTGGGGTCTGGGCCGTGGAGTAGTTTGTACTCCGCGGGAAGGGCCTCGGCCAAGACGAGAAAGAAGAGGGCGTACAGCAAAGGCATGATTGATCCTTTGGTGTGAGCTTAAAGTCGCATAAGTTGAGTGAAAACAACTATTTGAGTTGAAGTCAAACAACACGAGTGGATTGTTTTCTTAGTTAGTATGCAAACTAATCACCACTCTCCCATGCGTCGAGAGTAATCTTGAGGTGTGAAACGGAGAATAAAAGCCTAATGTGAAGGAGTCGCAACCGGAAGCAAGGCAAGGTGAAAATCGGACGGAAGAACGAAAGTGAATCTACGCAAGCGTCGTAACGGTTACTAATCGAAAGCGACTGATACGGTTAGCTGGGTCATATGTGAAAAGCGGAGTGCTACAGCCGCTCGATACCACATAGTTGGTTGGGAATATCAAAGGGTTCCCAAAGGGCATACCACCGACCCCGGCGTAAAGTAGGCTTCCACCCCGATTGTTTCTCACTTATGCGGAAAAGCGAAACCCCAATGAGGTCTGTGGGGTAACAAGGCGAAGGAGAGGTTGAATGATTATAGCAAGGGACAGGGCGCTGGATGACCATGAATCATCCAGCGACCCCACCCCGAACTGCTCGGTTATCGGGTCAATCCATTTTGACCCGAATCACATCATGGACTGCCAGTAGGTGATGTGGCCTACTGGTATCCCTCTGTTGGGCTGACCAGACAGTTATATCCTTCAATGGAGAAATCTTAACTCTCTGGATTCGCTTAACTAACTACGAAGTGAGCAGGTTCCAAGCTGCTTACCTCGTGAAAGCGTCGGTATGGGTTCACGAGTAGATCGGTTCTGCTCGTCTCTCATGTGCCATCGCGCCACTCTGTTCAAGCAAAAAGCTGAACAAATTGGATCGCAACGGCAACCACAGAGGCGGCTAAAGTAAAGCCCGCCTTGAGCTTCCGAAGGATAGCCAATGCGTCTTTCAGGGTCATTGGTGACTCCAAAGTTAGAAAGTGAATTACTGGGCTGGGCCACGATGGCCGCCCATAGGTTGACCAACCCGAAGAACAATATAAGGGTCATGTCAACCCCCACCAAATTACACACAGTAGCCCTTCCGCAAGGAAGGCCCAACCCCTCAGTGGGAACAGGATGCGGCAAGAAGCGAATGCCAGCCGCCGAAAGGCAAGGGAAAAAATGAGTTCCAAATAACCCGCTGGATAGGGTCTTACGCATGGCCCGACGTGAAAGCGTGCTGACGTGCCGCAGGTGAACCGTCCATAGACAGCAGCAAGAGTCTCTAATCAGAGAGGAGAAGCGCAGTGCTTACCAGCAATGGAAAAGTGAGCAGACCCCTGAGACTACGACGATGGCAAGACATCAACTGGCGTCTAACCATCAAAGCAGTCAAAGACTTGAGGCAGCAAATCTATAGGGCTTCGCAGTGTGGGGATTACGAGAAATTGCAATCCCTTCAACGTCTAATGTTGAGAAGTCGAGCCAATGCGGAACTAAGTGTCCGACAGGTAACGCAGATCAACAAAGGACGTAACACACCGGGCATAGATGGTCTGGTGGCAACAACGCCGGATGAACGAACCTAACTGGTCAAGGAACTACTCCAAGACCCGACGGGCAAAGCTCAACCGGCAAAACGTGTTTACATCCCGAAGGCCAATGGCAAGACAAGACCGCTGGGCATTCCGACCATAGCCGACCGATGCAGGCAGGCAATGGTCAAGAATGCACTGGAACCCGAATGGGAAGCCCGGTTTGAACCCTGCTCCTATGGATTCAGACCGGGCCGGGATTGCCACGATGCCATTAGCCGCTTATTCAACTTCGCCAAGCCCCAGAGTCCTAAAAACTGGGTTGTCGATGCGGATATAAAGGGAGCCTTTGACCATATCGCACACGATACCTTGCTGACTAAGCTGGATGGGTTCCCAGCTAAGAAGTCAGTCCAGCAATGGTTGAAAGCTGGGATCATGGAAGAAGGCATATTCGCTAAAACAGAAACGGGAACGCCACAAGGCGGAGTCATCAGCCCGCTTCTGTTGAACATAGCTCTACATGGGATGGAGCAAGCGGTAGGCATCACTTATCACCAGATGAGCGACTACACCGCACTCACGAGCCGTCGGGCCTTAATCCGTTATGCGGACGACTTCGTAATCTTTGCAGAAACACGCGAGGATGCACAAGCCGCCCGTGATGAAATATCGGAATGGCTGGGAAAGCAAGGACTGGAACTCTCGCAAGAGAAAACCAGAATTTGCCACCTCAGAGAAGGCTTTGACTTCTTGGGGTTTAACATTCGGATTTACCCCGAAAGAATAACCCACAAGGACAAGCTCTTGATAATGCCCAGTAAAGCATCGGTGCAAGCCTTAAAAGACCACCTGAAACAAGAGTGGCACGAACTAAAGGGCCACAATGTCCACGCAGTCTTGAATAGGCTCAACCCGATACTCAAAGGTTGGGGTAACTACTATCGAAAGGTGGTAAGCACCAAGACCTTCAATAGTGTGGATGGCTTCAACTATGATAGGTGTCAAATATGGTTGAGGCAGACACACCCCAAGAAACCCAAAAGATGGATTGAACGAAACTACTACGGTAGGCTTCGGATGGATATATCAGACCGATGGGTATTTGGAGACCTCCAGACTGGAGATCACCTAATCAAATTGGGCTGGTTAAACATCAAAAGGCATGCCCCAATTCAACATGGAGCTTCGCCAGACAATCCAGAGCTACGCGAATACTGGGAAAAGCGCAACTTCAAACAGGTCGAAACCTTAACCCACACCAGACACAAGCGACTCGCCAAGAAACAAAAGGGGAATTGCCCAGTCTGTCGGGATAGTCTATTCACAGGTGAAGAGCTACACATTCACCACATACTCCCAAAAAGTGAAGGTGGGACAGACCAATACCGAAATCTTGCGCTGCTGCACGTTACATGCCACCAACAGGTGCATCAGAAGCGTAAAACGATGCACTTAGTGTAAGTAGTTCGGGAGCATACGTAATGGTCACATAAGTATAGTCTTGACCGTGCTGACCAAGCACCACCCCCGCAGAGCAGGGATCACAATACTGCCCATATTCGGTATTCGTCACCGTTTGGGTCACCCCCGCAACGCAGGGATCGGTATGCTCCCGAACTACTACTCACTCACCCGGAAGCGCGAAGTATTGCAGTTTGCTTGAGCCGTGTGCGGTGAAAGTCGCACGCACGGTTCTGAGGGGGGCGGGGACTGGCGACAGTCTCCGCCTACCCGACTTCGGAGTGTGAGGTGTATAACGGAGTTATCGGAAATACGAGAAAGGAGTGAATTATGGCAAGTCCACAAGGGAACGAGCGACGCGTTGGGTTGGCACGTTTTTTTCTTTGTCATACGTAGCGCACTACAGTGACCCATGACGTGGTCTTTGGGTAACGGGAATTGGGAAAAATAGAAACACTACAGACATGGGGTCGTGCCCTGTTGGACTTTGCCTATCCGCCGCATTGCGCGGTTTGCGAAGCGGACATTGAGGCCGCCGAGTTGCTATGCGGATCGTGTTGGGCGGAGATTGTGACGCGCCGCTCGCATCCTCAGACCGAGGATGGAAGCCGTGCGTTTGAACAGGTCGTCGCCTTGGGATCTTTCACCGGCGCACTGCAACAGGCCATTTACGCGCTTAAATTTCGCAACCAAGTGCGGCTAGGGAGGGCGTTGGGCGAGCGCATGGGGCAGTGCTTGGCCGAGCAACTCGCTCCGCTGGATTGCTTGTTGCCCGTGCCCTTGCACCCGGCCCGGCAGCGGGAGCGCGGGTTCAATCAGAGCGCGGAAATCGCCGCTGGGTTAGGGGCCGTGTTGGGCGTACCCGTGTGCCAAGGAGTTGTGCGGCGGCGGAGAAATACGCGGCAGCAAGCCTTTTTGTCGGCAGAGGAACGCCGCGCCAATCTCCGCGGTGCCTTTGCGCCCGTGGCTGCGCTGCCTGCAAGCGTTCGGATCGGGATAGTAGATGACGTGTGGACGACCGGAGAGACCATGGCTGCCTGTGCCCAAGCCGTGGAAAGCGACCGCCTGTGGGCCGTTGTCTTGGCGCGCTCGGGCGCGGACGATCTATTGACCTAATTCTAACAAATTCCTACATTTAGGCGCTTTTGGAATCCCCCATAATCCAAGCTGTACCAAAGTTGGCTGCGAGCCAAGGAGTCCGAATACTATGGCCGAAAAGACGATCGGCATATTGACCGGAGGAGGCGACTGTCCGGGTCTCAATGCCGTCATTCGCGCTGTGGTGCGCAAGGGCATTACTGCATACCGATACCGCTTTCGCGGCATCCTCAAGGGTTGGAAAGGAATGCTGGAATGTGACTGGGAGCCGTTGGGACTGGAGGAGATTTCCGGTATTTTGCCCAAGGGCGGCACCATCCTCGGCACGTCGCGCACCAACCCGTTCAAAGAAGAAGACGGCGGCGAAATCGTCATCGATAACATGCGGCGAATGAAGTTAGACGCGCTCGTGGCCATCGGCGGCGAGGACACACTCGGGGTAGCCAACAAGCTGACGAGCATGGGCGTGCCGGTCGTGGGCGTGCCCAAGACCATTGACAACGACCTGAATGGCACGGACTACACGTTTGGTTTTGACACGGCGGTCAATATCGTCACCGAGGCCATCGACCGAATTCACACCACAGCCGAATCGCACAATCGAGTGATGGTCATCGAGGTCATGGGGCGACACAGCGGTTGGATCGCCCTGTACGCTGGCTTGGCTGGTGGCGCGGATATGATCCTCATTCCCGAGCAGAAATACACCATCGAGGAAGTCGTCAGCACCATCCGCAAGCGACACGAGCGCGGCAAGGACTTTTCGATCGTGGTCGTGGCCGAGGGGACGCAACTAATTTCCGAGGGGGGTGGAGAGAAAGAATACGTGATCTCCGAGGGAGGACTCGACGAGTTCGGCCACGTCAAGCTGGGTGGAATCGGCCAACTCGTCGCCAACGCGGTCGAGGAGGCAACGAGTTACGAGACGCGGGTTACGGTGCTCGGGCACTTGCAGCGCGGGGGGACGCCCACGGCCTTCGACCGCGTCTTGGGCACGCGCTTTGGCATTGCCGCCATCGACTTGGTGCACGCCGGCGATTTCGGCAAGATGGTGAGTCTGCAAGGCAATGAAATCGTGGCGATCCCACTGGCCGACGCGGTCAATCAGCTCAAGATAGTTGACCAAGAGCTATACGATTTAGCGACGGTATTCTTCGGTTGATAGCATGGCTAAGCGCACCATCAGAGACCTCGATGTCGCTGGCAAGCGGATCCTCGTGCGAGTGGATTTCAACGTGCCGCTCGACGACGAGGACGGTCGGATCGTCGATGACACGCGGATTCGCGCCGCTCTGCCAACGATTGAGCACTTGTTGGCGCAGGGTGCGTCCGTAATTCTGATGTCTCACTTGGGTCGCCCCCAGGGTCAGCGAGTACCGGCGCTGTCTCTGGCCCCGGTAGTCGAGCGCCTGAGCCAGCTGTTGGGACGCGCGGTGGGCATGGCTATAGACTGCGTGGGTGCTGAAGTCGCGGCCCAAGCCGCTGCCTTGCAGCCGGGGCAGGTCCTGCTCTTGGAGAACGTGCGCTTCCACCCGGAAGAGGAGCAAAACGAGCAGACTTTTGCACAGCAATTGGCCGAGCTGGGCGATGCGTACGTCAACGATGCCTTTGGGGCGGCGCACCGGGCCCACGCCTCGACCGAGGGGGTGCCACGCTGTATGGGCGCGGGGGCCAGCGGCCTGTTGATGGAGCGGGAAATTTCCTATCTCGACGAAGCCCTGCGCCGTCCGCAGCGGCCATTTATTGCCGTTTTGGGAGGGGCCAAGATCTCAGGCAAGATCGAGTTGATTGAGCACTTGCTCAACCAGGTGGATGCCCTGCTCATCGGTGGCGGCATGGCCTATACCTTTTTCAAAGCTATGGGGCTAGAGATCGGGGATTCGCTGCTCGAAGAGGACCGCTTGGATACGGCCCGGCAGCTATTGACCCGAGTCGAAAAGGGGGGATTGGATCTCCAGCTTCCCGCGGATTGCGTGGTCGCCGACCGTTTTGCCGCCGATGCCCAAGCGCAAGTGGTCGCCCGCGACGCCATACCTCGCGGTTGGCAGGGTATGGACATCGGCCCTCAGACCCGGCAGCGCTACGCCGACCAGATCGCTCGGGGAGGTACTATTGTGTGGAACGGTCCTCTTGGAGTGTGCGAGATGGCACCCTTTGCCCAAGGGACCCAACAGATCGTCCAAGCCCTAGCTGCCGCCACCCGCGAGGGTGCGTTGAGCATTATTGGCGGGGGGGATACGGCTGCGGCTGTAGCCCAAGCCGGATTGGCCCAAGCGATGACCCACATCTCCACTGGAGGCGGGGCTTCGCTAGAGTGCATGAGTGGGCGGGTCTTGCCCGGAGTGGCGGTCTTGGATGACGAGGAAAGCTGAAATGCGCCGACCCATTGTCGCTGGCAACTGGAAGATGCACAAGACCGCTGCTGAGGCCGTCGAGTTGGTTGAAGGGATCAAGCCACTCGTCGCGGGGCTCGACGTAGAAGTCGTCGTCTGTCCGCCTTTCACTAGCCTGCAAGCCGTGCGCGCCGTCCTTGCCGACAGCGCCATTGGGCTGGGGGCCCAGAACATGCACTGGGAGCGGCAGGGAGCTTTCACCGGGGAAATATCCGCCGATATGCTCTTGGCGGCTGGTTGCTCTTACGTGTTGCTAGGGCACTCCGAGCGAAGGCAGTTTTGCGGCGAGGACGACTCGCTGGTCAACCGCAAGCTAATCTGTGCCATCCAAGCCGACCTGTGCCCGATCGTCTGCGTCGGCGAGACCCTGCAAGAGCGCGAAGCCAACCGAATTGAGGAGGTCATCCTCGGCCAAGTGGGCGGTGCCCTAGCCGGGATTGAGGCGGGTGTAGTTAGCGCGGTAGTGTGGGCGTACGAGCCGGTTTGGGCTATTGGCACCGGCGTAACGGCGACGGCCGCGCAAGCCGAAGAGGTGCATGCGATGATCCGCCACTTCCTTGCGGAACACCTGGGAAAAGCAGCCGCCGACGAAGTACGCATCCAGTACGGCGGCAGCGTCAAGCCCGAAAAGGCAGCCGAACTCTTGGCCCAAGACAACATCGACGGGGGCTTGATTGGCGGTGCCGCACTGGATGCTGGACAGTTTGCCGCTATTGTGAAGGCCGCCCTTTAGCCTTAAATTTATTTCAACCCCTGAGTAACTTGGAAACCATCACAAGATTATGTTTGAAATTCTATTTACGATTTTTCACGTGCTGATTTGCGTGCTCCTAGTGGTGACCGTGCTCTTGCAGGCGGGCAAAGGGGGCGGCTTGGCCGGATCAATCGGCGGTGGCTTAGCCTCTTCCTCCGTGTTGGGCGGCCGCACCGCAGCCACGTTTCTGACCAAGGCCACGACCGTTCTGGCCACGGCCTTTATGCTGAGCTGTTTGGTGCAGTCAGTGGCCTTTCAGACGGCAGAGACTACTCCGACGACAGCGACGCAACGGACGATGGCCGAGGAACAGGCGATGCCAGCAGTGCCCGCCATCCCGGAAGCAGAGCACCTGCTGGGCGAGCAGGAAGAGGCAGCTGAGCCCTCGACTGCTGAGGAGCTGCCGACCGAGGCTCAGTAGCAAGCAAACCTAGTGTTTGTGCCGAAGTGGTGAAATTGGTAGACACGCTGTCTTGAGGGGGCAGTGCCTTCGGGCGTCGGGGTTCGAATCCCCGCTTCGGCACCATAATGTAAGTTGAGGGATTGTGCAAGCGCACAATCCCTTTTTTGTACGGACGCGGCGCGGGCACTAGCGGAGTGGGATGGCCTCGTCGAGAAGTAGGATGGGGATTTCGTCTTGGATCGGATAGAGGTACGCGCCATCTGCGCGCACTAGGCCGCCGTCGAGTTGACCTTCTATGGTCTTGCCGGCCCGATTCTTGACTTCCCCGCGCGCAATGCGGCTGTTGAGTTCGGCGATGAATTCTTCCTCGGCGAGCGCGACCGGCTCTTTGGTCTCAGGACAGGCGAGAATCGCCAACAGTTCTTGGTCAATCATCTGATATATCTCCTTGGTAAAAAATTAAAGATAGACCGGTCTATTTCTAGCGACAAGTTCGCCGTGCAGGTGGGTGCGGTCTGTTTTGTCAACAGTGTATAACAAATTCTCTTTTTGTAAATAAAATAATAATAAAATGTTATAAAATGGCCTCTTCTGTGGGACATTGACATCCCCTTTTGAATTGGCTATGCTTCACCCGAGGCGATGCCCTTCCCTAGACAGTCTGGCCCGTTGTTCGGCCGCATTCTCTAAGTTCAAAGATTTTTACTAGCGCATACAGTAGCGGAGGTGATCATGGCTTCGGCTGGTTTCGTCCATTTACACGGTCACAGCGAATACAGCCTGCTCGATGGAGCTTGTCGGATTGGCGAGATGGCCGAGTTGGCGGCCGAGCAGGGCATGCCCGCCTTGGCTATCACAGATCACGGCAACCTCTTCGGCGTCATCGAGCACTACAAGACCTGCCAAGACGCTGGCATTAAGCCCATCATCGGCTGCGAAGTTTATGTGGCGATTGATAGCCGCCACTCGCGCCAAGCCGCCCGCGGCCTAACTCACGCCTCCAACCACCTAGTTTTGCTGGCCAAAGACGCCACTGGCTACCGCAATCTGACCAAGCTCGTCTCCAAGGGCTATCTCGAAGGCTACTACTACAATCCCCGCATCGATAAGGAGCTTTTGCGCGAACACGCCGAGGGCCTAGTCTGCATGTCGGCCTGCATCGGCGGCGAGATTCCGCATCTGATCCAGCGCGAGGGGCTAGCCGCAGCCGAAAAGGTCGCTCGCGAGTTTATGGACATCTTCGGCGACGACTACTACTTGGAGATTCAGCGCCACGACATCGACCCTGAAGCCAAGGTGAACGATGGCCTGCTCAAGCTGCATCGCAAGCTAGGGGTGCCGCTGGTGGCCACTAACGATTTCCACTTCCTGCGCGCCACCGACCACGACGCCCACGACGCCCTGATTTGCATTCAGACAAACAAGACGGTTGACGAGAAAAATCGCCTGTGCTATCCCGACGGACTCTACATGAAGAGTCCCGAAGAGATGCGAACGCTGTTTGCGGATTTGCCCGACGCGCTGGAGCGGACTCTCGAAATTGCCGACAAGTGCAATGTCGAACTCGAGTTCGGGAAAACCTATATGCCAGATTTTCCGATCCCGGCTGGCTATGATTCCAGCGACGACTACCTGACTCAACTGGCGCAGGAGGGCTTGGAGTGGCGCTATGGAACCGTTGATCCGGCCGTGCAGGAGCGGCTCGACTACGAGCTAAGCGTCATTACCAGCCAGGATTTTTCCGGCTATTTCCTCATCGTCTGGGACCTTGTCAACTACGCCCGTAATCAGGGCATTTCCGTGGGGCCGGGCCGCGGCTCGGCCGCCGGCTGCTTGGCCTCGTATTGCCTCGGCATTACCAATATAGATCCCATTAAGTACGATCTGATCTTCGAGCGCTTTCTCAATCCCGAGCGCATTGAGCCGCCCGATATCGACATTGACTTTGACGACACCCGGCGCGAAGAGGTGCTGCGCTATGTGGTGGATAAGTACGGCAAGGACAACGTCTCACGGGTCATCACGTTTGGAACTATGGGGGCTAAAGCGGTGGTGCGCGATGTCGGGCGGGTTTTGGGCATGTCCTTTGGCGAGGTGGACCGCATCGCCAAGCAGGTGCCGACCGAACTGAAGATTACCCTCGACAAGGCCATCGAGCGGGTGCCCGAGCTGCAGCAGGTGGCTCAAGCGCTCGGCGACGAAGGCAAGCTGATCGAATACGCCCGCAAGCTGGAGGGCATGGCGCGCCACGCCTCGGTCCACGCCTGCGCTGTCATCATCGCTCCCGGCGAACTGACTGACTACGTGCCGCTCTATCGCTCTCCCAAAAACGGGATTATAACCACCCAGTTTGTCGGCGAGACCTGCATGGAGGACATCGGCTTGCTGAAGATGGACATCTTGGGCTTGACGGAGCTATCGCTGGTCGAGGAGGCCGTGCGGCTGATTCAACTCAAGGAGCCGGACTTTGATTTGGAAGCCATTCCGTGGGACGACCGAGCCACTTTCGACTTGTTCGGCCGCGGCGAGACGATCGGCGTTTTCCAGTTTGAATCCGCGGGGATGCGCGAACATCTGAGCAAGTTCAAGCCGGACACCATCGAAGACATTATCGCCATGAATGCCCTGTACCGCCCAGGGCCGATGGACAAAATCCCGACCTTCATCGCTCGCAAGCACGGCGAAGAGGCCGTTGCCTACGACCACCCCAAGTTAGAGTCGATTTTAGAGCCGACCTATGGGGTCATGGTCTATCAAGAACAGGTCATGCGCATTGCCCAAGAGTTGGCCGGTTTTACCCTCGGCCAAGCCGATATTTTGCGCAAGGCAATGGGCAAGAAAAAGCCCGAGGAAATGGCCAAGGTGAAAAAAGACTTCGTCGGCGGCTGCGTCGCACACGGGGTAGAAAGAACATTGGCCAACAAGCTGTTTGGCGAGATCGAGATTTTTGCCGGCTATGGTTTCAACAAGGCGCACGCGGCCTGTTATGCCGAAGGCGCGTACAAAAACGCGTACCTCAAGACCCATTACCCCCAAGAATACATGGCCGCCAGTCTGACTCTTGAGCGCAAAGATACGGACCGGCTGACCGTCTTGCTCGACGAGTGCCGCCGCATGGGCATCCCCGTCCTGCCGCCGGATATTAATCAGAGTACGCTCAACTTCACGCCGACGGACGAGGGCATTCGCTATGGCTTGGCGGCAATCAAAAACGTCGGCGAAGGTGCGGCGCAGAGCATGGTCGATACGCGGATTGCCGATGGGCCTTTTACTACTCTGTTCGAATTCTGTGAGCGCATCGATTTGCGCGCAGTCAACCGGCGCGTGGTCGAGAGTGTGATTGCTGCTGGGGCATTGGACGGTCTTGAAGGTCATCGCGCACAGAAAATGGAGGCACTAGAGCTGGCGTTAAAGGCCGCAGGCAAGGCCCAGGAAGACCGCGAAAAGGGGCAGATTAGCCTCTTCGACGGAGGCGACTCGTCCGAGTTAGTGGTGCAGGACCTACCCGAGGTCGAGGAGTGGGCCGAGCGCGAGAAGCTGGCCAAGGAACGCGACCTGTTGGGCTTTTATATTTCCAGTCATCCGCTCAAGCCCTACGCCCGCGACCTAAAAAATTTCGCGCGGCCTCTAAGCGAGGTAGAGGAGCAACACAACGGTACGCCGCTGCGGGTCGGCGGCCTAGTCGAGGAGGTGCGCAAGCTCTTCGACCGCCGCGGCAATCCCTTTGCCTTTGTCACGCTCAAAGACCTCAACGGCACGGGCGATATCGCGTTTTTCGCCGAAGCCTTCGCCAACCACCAACAGCTACTTGTGGAAGGTGAAACCATCCTCGTAGAGGGCCGCGTCTGCGAGCGCAACGGACGCCTGAGTTTGCAGGCCGACCGCGCCCTGCCCCTCAAATCGGCGCGGGCCGAACTGACCAAGTCCGTTACCTTGTCATTATCCTATCAGAAAGTGGGAGACCCCCTTCTCAGTCGGTTGCGTCTCCTCTGCGAGCGTCACATGGGCGATTGCGAACTGTGGCTCCAGCTCAAAAACGGCGATGAGCAGGACAAAATGGTGCGCTCGAAGTCGATTCGCGTCGATCCCTGCGATGATTTGTTGCGCGGTATTGAGGAGTTGATCGGTCCTCGATCTACCCGGCTGACGCCCAAGGTGCAAGCTCCCGTGGGCTTCCGCCAATCTAGTTAAATACAGGACGGTACTATGCGCGCAATGGCGATCAAAGGGCTTGTGAGTGGGTTGGCGATCCTAGCGCTGAGCTGTGGATCCCCTGAGCCGCAAGGGGACAAACTCTTCCCGCCGCAGTCTGCTAAGTGGAACGACTATCAGGGCCAGAGCGTGGATTTGCGCGATTACGAGGGCAAGATCGTCTTGGTCAACTTTTGGGCGACTTGGTGCGGTCCGTGCCGCTATGAGATCCCAGCTTTGGTCGAGATGAGCAATGATTACGACCCCGAGCAGGTGGCGATCATTGGCATTTCCCTAGATCAAGGCCCTACCGAGCGCGTCCTACCCCTAATAGGCGAGTTCGTCGAGCACTTGGCTATCAACTACCCAGTGGTTCACGACGGCCAATACGAGCTGCTCCGCGCCTTTTACAAAAAGAATTTGGCGACTGTGCCCGTGCCGCTCACCTTTATTTTTGATCGCGAAGGTCGCGTGTACAAGACGCACTTAGGTGTACCGCGCGATAGGAGCGGCCGGCCCAATCCCCGCGGGGTATTAGGCGAGGATATCGAGACCCTGTTGGCCCGCTCGTAGAACGTCGGCACATAGCAAAAGAAGGGATGGTCCGCAGTAGGACCATCCCTTCTTTTGCATGTAGGTGTCGCGCGTTGCCTAGTGGTTCGAGTAGTGCTCCTTTAAGACTGTCTTGCCGTGACGCTTGACTAGCACTTCTTTGAACTTGGCGATGGAGTCGCCAGCGCGTAGGTACTCAAGCATCGCGCTCTTGGACATGACCATCATAGTGCCATTTTTGTAGTCGGGGAAGCGACAAAAGCTGAATTCGACTGGCTCGTCAGTGACGCAGCAGGTGTCTTCCATCTCTAGCTCGATCTGCGTACCGGGGTCAAACGAAAATTCAGCGTTGTCGTCGTCGCCGTTGGATTGGACTTTTTTCGGCCTTGCCATGTTGTTCTCCTTGTGAAATGAACTCAAAAAATAAGAAAATGCCGCCGCTGAGCAAGCTCAGTACGGCAAATCGTCAAAGCGCGACAGCACGGCAGGCCCGTCGTTGGTGACGGCCACGGTGTGCTCGTATTGAGCCGAGAGCTTGCCGTCGGCGGTGACAGCCGTCCAGTCGTCGTCGAGCACGCGCGTGTCGTGCGCGCCCTCGTTGACCATCGGCTCGATAGTGAAGACCATGCCGTTTTGCAGGCGGCGGCCCGTACCGGCCTTGCCGTAGTGGAGCAGTTGCGGTTCCTCGTGGAAATTGCGGCCAATGCCGTGGCCGCAGTATTCGCGCACGATGGAAAAGCCGCGCGCTTCGACATAGCTTTGGATGGCGTGGCCAATGTCGCCGAGGCGGCGTCCTGGTGTGCAGGCAGCCAATCCCTCCTCCAAGCTTTGACGCGTAGCGTCGAGCAGGCGCTGAGCCTCGGAGGTCACGCAGCCGGCTTTCATGGTGACGTTCATATCGCCGTGAAAGCCATCCTTTTTCACGGCAATGTCAACGGCGAGGATATCTCCCTCTTGCAATATGCGGTCTCCGGGAATGCCGTGGACGACTTCGTCGTTGACCGAGACGCAGATGCTGCGAGGAAAGCCGCGGTAGCCCAAGGCACTGGCGACGGCCCCTTGGCTGCGGATGTAGCGGTCCGCTATTTGGTCGAGGTGAAGGGTGGTGACCCCGGGCGCGAGGGCTTCTTCGACGCGGAGCATGGCTTCGGCGGCGATGCGGCAACTGGCGCGGATGCGGTCGATTTCCAAAGGTGATTTGAGATGTATCATAGGAATTAAAAATCGGGTATTGAGCGAAAAAATGTCAAGCTCTTACAACTCGCAGCCATGAAAACGCCCCGCGTATCGGTTCTATTGCCCGTGTTCAATGCGGCCGCCACGCTAACGGAAACGCTAGAGAGCATCCAAGCGCAGAGCTACGAAGATTTTGAGGTCGTGGCCATAGACGACGGCTCGGAGGACGGGAGTGGGGACGTGCTCTTGGAATGGAATCGCCGCGATCGCCGCTTTAAGGCATTGCTGTCCGACCACCAAGGTATTGTCGAAGCCCCTAACCGGGGCTTAGCTCTGTGTCGAGGTGAGTACGTGGCGCGCATGGACGCCGACGACCGGATGCATCCCGAGCGCTTGGAAAAACAACTCGTGCGGTTGGAAGGGGATCCTAACTTGAGTGTAGTGAGCTGTTTGGTGGAGATCTTTCCGCGCGAGGAGACTGGGGAGGGGATGTTGGTGTACGAGGCTTGGTTGAACGGCTTGGTGGATAGCGCGGCGATTGAACGGGAGTTTTTTATTGAGAGCCCTATCGCCAATCCGTCGGCCATGATGCGCCGCGAGGAATTGGCGGCCTTGGGCGGGTACCAAGATCGGGGATGGCCGGAAGACTACGATCTGTGGTTGCGCTATCGGGCGGTGGGTCGGCGCTTTGCCAAGGTGCCGGAGGTCTTGCACTACTGGCGCGAGCATCCGCGGCGGGCCACACACGTGCAGGGCCGCTACTCAGTGGAGAATTTTCTCCGCGCCAAAGCGCATTATCTTTGCGCCGGGCCGCTGCAAGAGCGGGATGGGTTGGCCGTCTGGGGCGCGGGCAAGACCGGCCGTCGGCTCGCCAAGCACTTGGAGCGCGAGGGCTGCGCTCCCGATGTATTTGTCGATATCGCGACCAAGAAAATCGGCGGCACCTTGCGGCGCAAGCCCGTGGTTGGGCCGGATGACTTATCGACGTGGTGGACGAGCCACGAGCGGCCGATTCTATTGGCGGCCGTGGCGTCGCGGGGGGCGCGGGCGCTGATTCGAGAGGCGTTGGGTGAATTGGGGATGATAGAGGGGAATGATTTTTTATGCGTGGCTTAACAAGAACGAGAAAGGAAGCAACATGACGGTGAAATACGCGCTCAACACATCGACGATCCGCCCGGCATCGCTGATGGAGAAAATCCGCATCGCCGGGCAGACCGGCTACGAGGGCATTGAGCTGTGGAACGACGACTTGACTGCGCACGAGCAGCAGGGCGGTTCGCTTGCGGACGTGCGACAGGCACTGGACGACTACGGGTTGGCAGTGCCGACGGTCATTGCACTCCACGGTTGGTTGGGGGCTGAGGGCGCGGCGCGAGCGCAGGCATTGGAGGAGGTGCGGCGGCGGATGGCTCAGGCGGTAGCGGTGGGAGCTGAGTTTATCGTCGCCAGCCCGCCGCGAGACTCCTGCGACCTGAGCCGAGGCGGAGCCGATTACCGCGAATTGCTGGAGATCGGCAAAGAAATTGGCGTGCGGCCGGCGATGGAGTACCTAGGCTTTGTGCAAAGCGTGTACACCATTGACCAAGCTTGGCAGATTGCCACTGACGCCGACCATCCAGATGCAAGTTTGATCATGGACCCGTTCCACATTGTACGCGGTGGCGGCCCGGTTGCGAGTATCGCCAAGGTACCTGGCGACAAGGTGGCGGTCTGGCACTGGAACGATGCCCCCGGCGACAAGCCCTTTGCCGAACAAAGCGACGCCGACCGGGTGATGCCGGGCGACGGGGTCGGGCCACTGCGCGAGATCGAGCGGCTGGCGCAAGCGCAGGGATACGAGGGGTTTGTGTCGTTGGAGTTATTTAATCCGGGGCTATGGGAGCAGGATCCGGCGGAAGTCGCCCGGATTGGTCTGGAGAAGATGCGGACGTATTTTGCCGATTTGTAGCGCTACCACCTGCGGGTAGGCAATCCGTTAGAGAAGCGCAAATTAGTGCTGCTGCGCTGATTCAACCCCACTGGTCAACTTTCTGAGCTTCCCCTCGATAGCCCTGCGATCCTCGGGCAGCAAAAAATCGACCATTCGGAAGAGGAATACCATCCCTTTCTGCTCTGCAAAGTTCCTGCGTTGGGTCGCTTCGAATTGGGAAATATCCTCTATTTGTCGGCCCATGAGTTCGGCCACGTATCGACGCAGTACTGTCGGCGGTTCTCGGTAGGGCATATTGCGCAAGAAGAGTATCAGGTCATTGCGGTAGAAGACGCGGGCCCACAGCGAATAACCGAGTTGGTGGGCATAGGCTTCATAGTTTTTCAGCCTACCCGTATCGCCTTCTCCCCAGTTTGCACCGACAGAACTCTGGACTAGATCCCCGACCATAGAGCGGGCAATTAGGTAATGCCCATACACAGTTGGATGCAAGTACTCAGCGATCAATTCGTTCCCGACAATGCCGTGCGGCGAGTTGGCGGCAAAGACTTTTTCCACATCGCTCAACAGGATCTGGTCCTCGGCCGCGCCGGCCAGCTTGCGGATGATCTGATTGAATACTGCGGGGGCGCGAAAAGGTAGCCTGTCCATGTCGCGGGCGTAGACAAAGGCCTTGTGAGCCTTGTTGTATTCCCTGCGCCTATAGTGCAATCGGCCCAATTCAAAGTGGATGCCGGCACAATAGGGGTCCTCATCGAGCGCCTCCTCACAGAGGTCTATGGCTTCCTGCAGTCGGCCCTGGCGTACTAGGCCGTCCAGTTCGCGCGATAAATCCCTGTCGTCGCAGTCCGAGCGCAGCGGATAGAAGTCCTTTAGATTGGCAACGAGAGTCGAGATTAGCACCGGAGTCCCGTGCTGACGGGCCTGTAGCAGTATTTCCCCTAGATTATCCCGGTAGTTTTCCGCAGTGACTCGGTGTTCCTCATCCAGCAGACCAATTTCTCTGCCGACCAGATGGAGTCCGAACTTCTCCTCTGCGGGGCTCCACCACTTTTGCAGACGGTAGATCGCCTCGCTGAGAAAGTAGTAGATTCTGGAGCGCTGCAACTCCATGTAGAGCCGGGTCCAGGTACGGTTGTTGCCGAATTTGCGGAAGGGAGTGGTGACCCCGTAAGGGCCGACAAATTCGTTGTGTCCTGCGTAGAGGATGATCAAGTCCGGCTCATACCCGACGATTTCGGCTGCGAAGTCCAGCAGACAGAAGGTATTGATGGCGGTCATGCCGCAGTTGATGACCTCGAAGTGTCTGTCTGGATAAACATCGGCCAGCATTTCTGTGAGAAAATGCGGAAAGGCCGTATTGGGCGGGTTGGGAAAACCGAGCAGCGTAGAGGCCCCTAGGACGAAAATGCGCACCGCGTCAGGTGGTTTTTTTTGTGGGAAACTCGGATTGTACGGTACGGGACGCTGGTACTGCTGCTGAAAGAAACGGTGGCCGACGTGTGGGTTGACCTCGCATACGACCTCTCCATCTCGGTGGGAAGCCAAAAAAAGCCGACTGGAAGGGCCTGCATCCGCTAGGTAGAGGGCAACTTCGAGCAGTACTAGAGCCCCCATCCCTACCAGAACCGCCAGAAGATTCAGGAGGAGCGATTTCTTCAGCATTGATGAGCCAAAGCCAACTAGCTACCTAATACACCACAGCAACTACCCGATAGTCCACCGTGTGAGTAGCTTCCACCGCGTCCGCATCTACCCCTATCTTGCACAGATAGAGACCGGGCGGAACTACCTGCTCCGTTTCGTCCCAGCCGTTCCACACCACGCTCTGTTCGCCAAACCCCATCTGGACTTTGTGCCAGACTCGACGGCCGCTGAGGTCGAAAATCTCGACCCGTACTGCGCGATTTGTATTGAGGTTGCCTAGGGAAAAACGGATCTGCAGCTGGTCGTTGACGCCGTCGGCGTTGGGGGTAAAGGGATTGGGCGAAATCTCCACATCCCGCACCACTTGGGCACTGAGCGGGACGGCGATACTCATCGTGTTTCCCTCTCTTAGAGAGGTCGCATTCCCGGCATCTACCTGCTGCCATATTGCCGGCCCACCAGCGTCGCGGATTGATGCGTCGATCGTGCTTCCATTCAATATCACCTCGGCCTTAAAACGGACCCGGACCAGTTCTCCTGCAGCTACAATCGATCCCTTCTCGTCCGTTGGCAACGCGTTGTACGCGGCCTGGGACAGCGGTTGCCCTGCCCGGTCGAAGGGAAATTCTCCACCCTTGCCGATTAGCTTGCGAAAATAGAGAGTCTCCCCTTTCAGAGAATCCTCCAGACTCTTGTACTGAAAATTGGTGACTTCTTCCTGGATAAGCGTGCCATCCGGGTTCTCACCGACAATCTGGAAGTAGACCGTGCTCCCCCGCTGCTCTAAGGGCAGGCTCAAATAAGTGAGTTGGTTCAGCGGGCGACCATCCTCATCCACGGGGATCTCTTCCCCCTCTGCCAAGATGAGCCGATTGTAGAACCGCGATTTCTCCGATTGGGGCAACAAGCCGACCTTGTGCGGCAGACGCATCAGCAGTTTGGATCTGGCCGCATCGGCATCCCCAGCGGCGATTCCTCCCTCGAAGACTTTGAGCGTATCGCCGGAGATGGGATCAATCAGGGCCTGAAAGCGCTCTCCGGCGTCCTCGAACCAGTAGTCCTTCTCTCCCGCGACCAGACGCCACCCGAGCTCGGTGAAATTCTGCCCAGTGCCATTTTGCAGGTCCTCCTCCGACCCTAGGCTCACATCTAGGAGTTCGGTCTCCTGAATGGGATCGGCGTCAATGAGGATCTCGTCGAAGCGCCGACTCCCCTGACCATCGGGCTCGCGCTCCACAAAGGTGGGATTGAGGTAGACCTCAAAATCCTGCAGCGTGCCCAGAGATACCTCGTTGGGCCAGATTTCGCCGGTTGCGCGGCGGGCCACCGACGGAAGAAAATGCACCCGTACGGAGCGGATACTAGCGACCACGTCGGGCACCTCGGAAACCATCTTCACCTGAATCTGCAAAAATCGCCTCGGACTGGGAGAAGTGATGGGCTCGCCCGACTCGATGTATTTTTGACTCCAAGGACTCCATCCACCTCCCGGGATCCTGCTGGTGACCACAGGGCCTTGGAACTTGGCGGGCAATTTATTGTAGTCCGCTTCGGTCTTGGGGTCGCCGCCGCTGCCGTAGTATTCGGTTCTCTCTATCAAACGGTCTCCGGTGCGGGTGCGGATCTCCACATCGACCAGACCGGGATCGGGAATATCGGCTTCCCACTCTATCTTGCCTAGGATGAACGCGCCCGGCAATTCGATCATGGGCGAAGTCAGAACAACCTCTGGGGGATACCCCTCGCCAAAAACCTGCACTTCCCTGAACCCGTCCGAGAGGATTCCTCTCCCCGCGGCGCGCTGGAAATCCACCGTGGATCGGGACCACAAGTAGCGCACCCGCGTGGGACGCTCCAAGAGTTGTTCGTAATTTACCCGGGTCTGGCCTTTTTCGCTCCGATCTATTTGCGTCCACTTCAGATTGCCGTTGGCGTCTCTGCTTCCGTCCGAGACCCGGGTCAAGTACTCATGGCTGCTAGAAATACTTCCCACCCAGCGCAATTGATCGATCCAGAAGACAGCTCCTAGGTCTACGATGAGTGTGCCTCTATCCTCAAAACGGGGATCTGGTTGCCAGACCTCCTGCCTAAAATGGGTGTCGTAGATCCCGTCAAATCCCTCTGCCGCGGTCAATGGACCAAGTAGGTCGACACTGCCGCCGCCTTGGATAACGCCTAGGGCGATATTGTTCCCCTGGGCCCACACCTCGATATCCGCTAGGCGGGGGCGTTCTCGCTGGTAATGGACCAGTCGGCTCTGGCGATCGGCAGAAACCTGATCGAAGACCGCTTTGTCCACCTTGGTCTCTTTGCCAACTGCATTTACAATGAAATAATCGATCCCCCCCTGGTCCCCCAGAGGCAGATCCATATATTCTCGCTCGGAGACCTCCTTGAACTTGTCAAATTTGCTGTCCGTGATCTGAATGCGCAGCCGGTGTACTAGCAGGTAATTCCTACTCGGATCGTTTGCAACCGAATTGTCGAACGCGACTACTCGCCGATCCTCGTTGGGTGTCACCGTGCGCGCAGTCAGGCTCAAAGTGGCGTCCCGCTTTTGCGAGGGCGTGGTGAGGATGCGGAACTGGCGGAAGGGCTCGCCTACTTCTTCGTCCACAAAGCGCAGCACGATCTTTGAGACCGGTACCACCCGGCCTAACTCCACATCCACGTACCACTTTTCTAGAGATCGGCTGTTGTACTGGATTCGCCGTCTACTGGAGCTGGTCTGCTCGTAGGTATCCCGGTCCACGCGACGCTCTTGGCCGGCCTCGTCTTTGGCGAAATAATAAATGAGCCCCTGTTCGCCCGGCGGCAAGGCATGGTACTCTTCCTCGCTCACCTCGGTACTCGGCTCCCAGTAGGTACTCGGATCGCCGTCGAGGATATTGGCGGCCATTTCCGAGTGGTAGGGTGCCTCCCTGATGCCTCCCTGGTAGAAGTACCAGATCACGGGATCGCCTACCTCTATGCCTTTCTTTGTGTCCGCTTTCATGTGCAAAATTGGGGCACCGGCTACATAGGCCGGGCCCGTGACTATGTTGAGCGGCAGCGAGGCACCCTCCCGCTTCAGGGTCCTGACCAGTTTATCATATGCTTTCTGGTCGCCGATCTTGATGCGGAACCGCTCCGTATCTTCTATGACGTTGATATTTTTGCTAATGCGGCGCGGCGCGGCCGTGTGGGTTGCGGGATCTATTGTCACCGCGTGATCGGGCCGGCCCCACGCTTCCCATTGCTCGGCCCTGTCCACCACGATCCCTTCCGCGGATATGCTGTAGCCCTGCTCGGGCGGCTGCGCCCGACTCCGACCCGTCCAACAGGCCAAAAGGCACAGCGAGAATACAGCGAAAAAGTAAACCTGTTCCGACCGGAAGGTACTTTTGTAGTGAGCCATCTCGGACATCCCCTTTTTTCAGGGTAAGTAGGCCGACTTTGCCTGCCATAAATATAAAGGATTAGGGCGCAACTCAAACCGAATTCCTCCCTGTCTAGTAGGACTAGGGGATTCGCATCAAAAATATCCCGACAGATAATTGTACCCTCCGGGAATTTTGGTAAAATAGCTGACCGCCAGCCAGAATCCAGCGGTGACGAACTGACCCAGGATCAACCCTAAAAAAAAGGGGCGCGTCTTCAAATACAATTGGGGACCGCCGTACTTAATCACTACCGTCTTGATCAGCCAGGCCAGCAAGACGCTGAAAAACACGGTGCCGAAGAGCAGACTGACCGGAAAACCGAGCGGGTGAAAAGGCCACCACAAGAAGCGCTGGCGCGCCACCATTAACAGTCCCATGATGGTGCCCCCGATGCCCGTGTAGATCCAGTTTTCCCAGTGCGGCCCTTCGGGGATTTGCATGCGAAAAGCGGCATTTTCAAATGGATAACGAGAGCCCACGCCAAAAAACCACTTGTCTGTATTGATGCCGCCGTATTTATACGCTATGGCCAGCATGGCCCAGACCGAACTGGCGATGGCCACCAGAATGGCTACGATCATACCCCAGAAAATCAAACGCCGATTCCGCCTAATCGTCTCCTGGGCCAGCTTTAGACCGTTGGCGCAGGAGGCCATCACAAAGGTGAGAATGTCGCTGGCCCAGACGAATGTGAACGCCATCGCCACAATCCCCGAAGGGCCCAACGCCCGCGTCCCAAAGCCGGCCACCACGAAGTCCGAGGCCGTCATCGGGGCAAAAATGTAAACTATCCCCCCTTCGGCTACGATGCGCGTTAGACCGATGAAGAGAATGAAGGCCAAGCCAAGATAAAAGGGCGTGATCCAGGCCGGCAGCCCCGACTGCCAAATCCACACTCCCATAAAGAGCAGACTGCCGCCCAGTACTAGAACTGCCGCTCGGTAAGAGAGAATCTCGTCGCTGTCGTCAACGGCGGAGTTTTTCTTAAGCGCTTTGCTCAAGACGGCGCGCAAATGCCCTCGTGCGGTCCACAGGCCAAAGAGAACCAAGACGATGAAGGCACCCAGTCCTTGGTGGGCGACCATGGGGCCGCCGCGGGTATAGACACTGAGCAGCGGATCGATTTTCTGGATTCCCAGATAGGCGAAGATGCCTTGCTGGATGACATTGAGCAGGTGGAAGAAGCACAAGCCGAAGAGGATGTCTCGGTTGACGAAATAGGAAAAGCCCAGCATCTGGAAGCTCAGAATGAACGGAATAGTAATGGTATCCCCGAAAAGGGAAAGGTGCGTTCCCCAATAGAGGCGCGGGATGGAGGGGAAATAGGGGTTGAGCCCGTTGAGGCTTTGGAGGATGGCTGGTATGGCAAAACCCAGCCACATCAGCGGATTTTTGAAAAACGGCTTGATCAGCGAGGGACCGGTGGCGGCGTCCTGGATCATGGCAAGGGGCACCTGGACCACGGGAAAGACGAGGCGCTCGTGCTCGACCCATTGCTTGCGCAAGATCACCATAATGGAGATCATGGCCAAATAGAGGGCTAAGACAAAGGGAATCCAGTAGGCCAGAGGCCGCAGCCACAGCATCCAGGGAATGCTGTGGCCTTTGGGCGCTCCTTCAAAAAAATTCTGTACTTGGTCGAAGTCGTGGTGGGGAATGATCCAGTCCGGGATGAAGGGGTGCAGCAATTCGGCCCAATTGTTTTCGGGCGTGGCGTTGTAGATCGGACTGGTGATATCCGTCAGCAGAAAGCTGGTCAGGCCCCATTCGGGGATGGCGGTGGCCACGATCCACATGATGTAGATCAGGGCGAGTTCGGCGCGGTTGAGCATCCACGAGCGGCGGATCAGGCCTAGGGCGGTGTTGCCAAAGAAAACTAGAACGAAGAACAGGATGAGGGCCGCAGGGGTATTGAAATACGAAGCGATGCGAGAGCCTTGCAGCACCATATTGCAGTAGAGAACACCAGCGCCGATCATCCCCGACCCCACGGCGCCGATGAGGAGCGCACGAAAACCAAGAGCTTCGAGGGGGATTTTAGCCAAAGCAGATCTCCTGCACTTGGAACGTTGCGACTCTGGCAATTTTTATTTGCTCAGAGTTCCTCTGTCGCACTAGCCAGCAGGACTTCTGGCAGGGCCTCTTCTAGACGGTCCGCATAAACCTCAATCTGGTCCTGGTACTTCTGGCGCAGCTCGTTGAGCAGCTCGTCAAAGCGCTGGCGTTCCAAGCGCTGAACCAGAGAGGCCCGCGCTCTTTTGCGGGCCTGTTCAAAGGGCTGCTGCCGTCCTTCCTCGCGCCTTTGAACCTTAAAGATGGCATACCCTTCTCCAGCGAGTACAGGGCCACGCAATTCTCCCACAGGCGCTGCCTTGAGGGCCTCCCATAGCTGGGGATAGGCCGTCTTGTAATATTTGTTCATACAGACTAGGCCATCGGTCCCTCGGCGCCTCGTAGGCAGATTTTTTGCCCTAGCCAGTTCCAATAGATTAGTGTCTTTAGCGATTTCCGTCCTGAGATTTTGTCCCTCTGCTAGGGTGGGGGTCAGCAATTCATCAAAGCATATGAGTTCGGGAAGGTAGAATTTCTCGCGGTGTTCCTCGTAGAATTGCCGCACTTCCTCTGCGCTCGGCGAAATGCTGGCGCTGACTTCCCGCTGCCGTAGCTGGAGCAGCATCAATTCTTCTTTTACTGTCTCTAGCCACTGCAAAACCTCCGGCTCCTCCGGGATGCCGAGTCGGGCCGCTGCAACCCCAAACATGGCAGGTGTCAGCAAAAATCGGCGCGCAACCGAGGCGATGAAGGCACTGTCCCGAAAAGCCTGCGGATTATCAATTCTATGGGCGCGCAATACCTCGAGGTACTCGCCCAAGGCGATCTCACTCCCTTCGTACTTGAAGAGCGGGACCTCGTTCTGCTCTGCAGTGAACGACACCCTCTCCCTTCCCCTTGCCGACTTTGCACTCTGGCGCAAAAGCGCCAATCCTTCCGGTGCCATGCGCCAGCCGAGTTCATGGGCCAGCAATTCCACTTTCTGAGCTTCTATATCTTGCGCCTTCTCTGCCATCAACTGCCGTGCGATTCTAGCCCGATAGGCTTCCAGGACTGCGCGGCGGTCTGCCAAGAAGCGGATCAGTTGGTAGTGTTCGCCAATGGGCAGGAGAGGCGATACGGTGCCCGTTTGCAGCGAGTCAAATATAGCGGCGGGTATTCTCATGCGCTCAGCCCGGGAGCGATTGACAAATCCCACCTCCCCTCCCCGCTCGGCCGATCCAGTGTCCAACGAATGGGCCTGGGCCAGTACCGCAAAACTGCCGCCTTCGTGGAGTTCCTGCCGGATCCGCTGACCTTCGTCTTCGGTCTCCACGACGATGGTGGCGAGAAAACGCTCTTGGGCCATTGCCCGTTCTGCAAAAAAGCGGTGGATCTCCTCCTCGGAAACCGCAATCTGCGGCCTGATTTCCCGTTTGAAAAAGATCGCGACGATATGCTCCTGCTCTTTGGCCCTGTGCGCTTTGAGCAATTCGGGATCTTGGTCCAGTCCTTGGTCGTAGGCTTCCAGAAGCAGAACCTGCCGGTCAATCAGGGTTTGCAGATAGTCCTCTCTGGCCTTCTGCCCTTCTTCGTTCGAGCGCAGTCCCGGCAGCAGATTGAGCGCGAATTTGCGCAGATCTCCCGCCGTGATCTGTCGCTCTCCCACTACAGCCACGATATCTTCCCGAGGGTCCTGGCCGCAGGTGACTAGGGCGCAGAGCAATCCTATAAAAAACAGCACGGAGGAAGGGGTTACACTGGCTCTTTTCATTTTCTCTATAGTAAGGTGGCCCGGGACAGTAAACGACAGACTTGGATATAGGAAATGATCGGAATTGAGGGGCCGTCGGCCGGAAAATCGAAAACCCACTTGACTTGCTGCAATATATCTGGCAAAACTGCCTGATGCAAGCTCGCCATTAATAGTTGGAATAGTTCGGACAATTTTTGCAATTTATTAAAAATAAATAAGTTGCGTATTTTTAGCTGTCTTCTTGACCTCCTTGTTTTTTGCTTGACCCAGACTGTTGAATTGAGTATCTATACAAAACATATACTTAAAGCATCCCTAAAATCACCATTGCCCTGTTGTCAACTCGAGAAAGGGGGTGGATTTAGACAAGGGCAAGCACCACCAGAACTATCTCTTTATTCTCTAGCTAAGGAGGAATATATGCGAAGGGTATGGACGCCGGTTGTCCTCCTGACCCTGTGCATGGCAGTTGGGGCATGGGGGCACGCGTGGAACAATTCGTTATTCTTCGCCGTTCAGTTCCCGGACGAGAATGTTCCGGTGGTGGACGGCAACCTCGCTGATTGGGCTGTGGTGCCCGACGTACCCTATCTGATCGGCAGCGAGGTGTTGGCCGACTCGTATTACGCCAACAATGAACAGGGCGAAATCGATGTCAGCGATATGGCCATCCGCTCGTTTTGGGGCTGGAACGACAACAACGACCGGCTCTACGCCATGGCCGAAGTCTTCGACGATAGGCATGTTGTGGATCGCTCGGCCCCAGACGAGTGGTGGGCCGACGATGCGTGGGAGATCTACATCGATGTGTATCACCTCGATATCGAAGAGCAGAGATGGGAAGACGGCACCAAGCAGTCTTGGAACGTATCCGTCCCCATCGCCGCCGACAATCTGGGTCAGATGCTTCCAGCGCATGCCTGGCGCACAGATCCAGACACCAGCCCCTACTGGGGTTTCGGCTGGAGTTTCGAGGGCGAAGAATACGGCGAGAGCACGTACTTTTACGAGATCTGGATGCAGCCCTTCGAGTTTATTGCGGAGGACGGCAATCTAGATAATTCACCCCTTGCTGAACTCGAAGTAGATCAACTCATTCACATGAGCATGGCCTTCGACGACGACGACGACGGGGGCACCGAGCGCACGAACTTTTGGACTACTACAGATGGTGGGTGCTGTAAAGCTGATAGCGATATGATTCTAAACGAACTGGACGATAGCATTGATTGGGGCTCCCAGGAGGGCACAGCCGTGAAGTCCGATTCTTGGGCCCGCATCAAGTCCCAGTTTATCACCCAGTAGCCGTAGAGTCATACCATGTGTCGCCCATGTGGCGACTTCACTTTGCAGTTTGCTTCATTGCACGGGCGGTGGGCGCTTCAATCCACCGCCCTTTTTTTATCGTTTTACCACCGCCTTCCGCGGAGGAAATGCCCATGAAAACGTCGTCTCATCTCTTCAAAATAGTATGCGCGGTTGTACTCTGGCTGCTAGGGCCAGAGCGCATGGCCTTGGCGCAGGACTACGGCAGCCGTCTGGGAGTTCGCCGGGGCGGAGAGGTGAGCTTTGAACCCCAGGGATCGGGCGTCCTCTTTGATGCCTTGGATCCGGCGATGAAAAGATGGTACATCCCCCAGGAACTTTACAGCGAATACAACTGGAGACAATGGGAGTATTCCAATTACGCCCGCAATCTCTACCAGCGCTATGTAGATACTGCACTGGAAGGCGATTATTTTTACGATCTCTTCGGCAACTTTGTTACCAAAGGGTGGCTGATCCTCCTCAATGAACAGAGCCAGCCTCTGCAACAGGGCAATCGGCTGTTCAAGGACGCGAGATTCAGAAACTGGTTCAGTGGGTTGGTCATTGCCTCGGATGCCAAAGGCCAGTACCACTACTCTATCACTATGGGAGACGCCATTCGCACCACCCTAACGCCTATGACCTTCTCCAAACCTAGTTTTGACGGGGTCCAATTCGACCTAGCCACTGACAAATACATGCTCACTTTCCTCTATTCCAGAGCCAGCAGTGCGGGGGGGTTGGTAACGCCCGACGACGGCCTCAACCGGACTAACAATACCCTCTTGATGGGCGGGCGCACTACCGTTCAGGTCGGCGACTTTACCACCCTAGGTTTCAACTTTGTCAATGCCCACCAGTCCAACACTCTCACAGACGGTTTCAGCGGCAATCCGCTCAGCGGAGAGTTGACCGTAGACCAGAAGGTAGAGCCGATCTCTTGGATCGAGGTTCTCCTCAGCGATGATTCGCCGGGGGACAACGAAGGAGGCGCGGCCTTTTTTCCCGCGGGCTCAGACATCACCATTACCTACCTAGACGGCACCGAGGAACGCGGCAAGGAAATCGGCTTTGAGCCGGTCGTCGAAGGGGGCTTTCCGCGCGAGGGATTTATCTCTGCCGACGGCAACGAACAGATCAAGCTGCGCTACGATTTCAACAGCGCCGATTTTCTACTCACCGCTGCCCAAGACAAAACCCAGATCAGAAAAGTCGAATTCGACTTGGTATTGGGCAATGATTACAAGGTACAGGTCACTTCTGACCGCCAGACAGACCGCAGTGGGGCGCCCGTATTTCTGCTGGTCACTCAAGCGAGGAACAATGTAAAAGACAATACCAATATCAATGTGGTCTCCTTTGAATACGGTCTGCCCACGGCCACCCAGATCTATGGCTTTACGGTGGAATTCGCCGACGTGATGGGTTTTGACGTGTACGGAGAGTTCGACAACAGCCGGGTGTACAGGAAGTATCCCTACCCCAGCACTGACCAGGGCAACACCGATCACAGTACTTCGTCGGGTATCGCGGGCAAACCCTCGGCCAATGCTTGGATGATCAATCTGTCCAAAAAAGAGTACCCGTGGTTTTTATTCGGCGAGGCCTTCGCCATGGATCGGGATTACGCCAGCACTACCTATCTCACCGAGGGCGACGGAAAGATGGATTACACCTCTGGCTATTTCGAAAACGGGGAAAACAGCAGCATCACCGAGCGCTTTCTGTGGGAGTTCGTCGAGGACAACGACGACCAGGACCGCATTCCCGACTGGGGCCGCAACGACGCTCTTAGTACGGACCGGGCGGTATTTCCCGGATGGGATGAGAACAACGACTTTGTCCCCGACTTCAACCAGAACGACAACACGCGCCGAACTAACTTGGTTCCCGACTACGAAGAGCCCTTCCTGAGACAAAACGTCGACCGACCGGAATTCCTCTACGGCATAGACGCCAACAACAACGCCTGGATAGATCGGTTTGAAAACGACAACGAACCTGATTTCCCCTACAAGCGGGACCACCGGGGGTTTAATGTCTATGGTGGAGCCTATGTGATCCCGAGGGTGCGCGTTACCTTTGGTCACCTCCGCGACGAGAAAATCTCCACTGATCAAAAGAATTACGCCACGTACGGCCTGCTCAATATCGACCTAGAGCACCAGATCTGGGGACGGCTCCGGATTCTAGAGATAGTCAAGAGCGTAAAGGATGACATTGCCGATAATTTGCTCCAGTGGGACAATAGAAGCGGCATAAGAAGCGATCGCAACATCGAAGTGACCGATCCGATGCTCGGCCGCGACACTTTTTTCAATTCGCTCTACATCGGCCACGAGTACTCGCCCCAAAAGAATCTGACCTTCAAAAACTCACTCAAACACGACCTCTGGCACCAGCGCATGGACGCGGCCGAGCGCGCTACCTTTGGCCTAGACTCTAATGAGTTCTTCTTCGGCATCATTAATAAGCTGGAGTACTTTTACGAATTGGGCCGAGTTCGCCTCATGCCGCGGTGGAAGAGCGAGTACCGCCGGTCGACCTACGATCTGTTCTCGCAACAGGATCGGGACGAATTGACGGAGATATTCGGCACCATCGTCCGGCTGCCGTTTCTGGCACGCACCACCTTGACGATGGGAATCGAGTACGTCCTCTTCAAGGATCTGGATGCAAAAATCAACAATTTTCAGTCCTTTATCACCGCCGGTCAGCTCACCAATACATCCGACTATCAGGGTTATGAATTGAAGACCCAGGTTGGCCTGAAATTCGATGCACGCGATTTCGAGGATCCCGGCGTCAAGACCAAGACTATACTCGAAGCATTCATCACGGTGTACGCGGGGCTAGGGGAATAGCTCGGCTTAGATGACACAGAGAGAACGACTGCTCGTCGGCCTGCTGGGACTTATTGCCTTCGGTCTGCGCTATCTCTACGTCTACCAGAGCGAAGCTAGCCCGTTTTTCGACTTCCCCCAGGTCGACGCCAAAACCTACACTCAAGCCGCGACCCAGATGGCCGTGGACGGCCATTGGCGAGGCGACCCGACTCCCTTCTGGCAGCCCCCGCTCTATCCCTACTTCCTCGGCCTAGTATTCGCACTCTTTGGTCCCGATTACTACATTGCCCGCCTCGTGCAGGCCGTCTTGGGATCGGTGAACTGCGTACTCATCTACTTCTTGGGCCGCCGGATCTTCTCTAATGCCGTGGGATTTGCAGCGGCCGGTCTCGCCGCCATCTACGGCCCTCTGCTCTTCTTTGACGCCGAATTTCTACCTCCAGTACTGGCTGTATTTCTCGATCTGTTGCTCCTCCTCTCCCTGCTGTGGGCGACTTCCGGAGGTTATCTGAGGCGCTTGGTATCCGGCTTGCTCTTCGGCCTTGCCGCGCTGTGCGTGGCCAATATCCTCCTCTTTCTGCCTTTTGTCCTCGGGTGGCTTCTATGGCGGGACGCTAACCTCCCCTGGAAACAGCGACTGCTTCGCACCTTTCCCCTTCTTCTAGGTGCCCTTCTAGTCATCACTCCAGTTTCGCTGCGCAACTACTTGGTGGGCAACGATTGGGTGCTGATTTCGTCCAATGCGGGGATCAACTTCTTCATCGGCAACAACGCCGACTACCACAAGACTGTGTCCATTCAGCCCGGCCCCGAATGGCGGAAGCTGGTCGCCAGACCCAAGAGCGAAGCCGGCCTCGACCGCGCTTCGCAGAAATCCCGTTTCTTTTTCTTCCAGGCCTGGGAATTCATACGCATCCACCCTTTGGACTATGGTCGCCTCCTGCTCGACAAAATCTATCTCTTTTGGCATGGCCACGAGATCGGCCGCAATCAGGATCTCTACTACGCCCGCAACTTCTCCTCCCTGCTGAGTATGCTGCTGTGGAAGTCCTTTATTGCCTTTCCCTTCGGGGTGCTGGCTCCTCTGGCCCTGCTGGGCATCGGTCTTTTGTGGAGAGAAGGGCTGCATCGCAAATCCGGCTCTGATCTCCTCCTGCTCTTTCTGCTCTCCTATGCCCTCTCGGTCATCCTGTTCTTCGTAACAGCGCGCTATCGCCTACCCGTCGTGCCGGTCTTGTTCCTGTTCGCCGTCTATGGCGTCAAGCGGTGCTACTGTCTCGCGCAAGAGCGGCAGATGCGTCCTCTTATCGGCGCGTCCCTCGCCGGTGTGGTCCTGTTGGCAGTGAGCAATTTCCGGGTGGGGGGCATGGAGGAGGATGCAGAGATTCACTATCGGCTGGGTATGGTATTTCAGCAGCAAGGCCTGCCAGCCAACGCCATCGCTGCTTACCGCCAAGCCCTCGCCCTAGATTCTACGCTGCAGGAACCGCGTTTTAACTTGGGCTCGCTCTACGCCCGGCAGGGACGTTACCAGAAGGCAATCGCCGAGTATCAGCAGTTTATCGAGCACTTTCCCGAGCATCCCGAGGCTCGCTACAGCTTGGGCAATGTTTTCTTAAAAATTCGGAACTACGGTGATGCCCTAGCTCAGTACGAGCAACTCCTTGCAGAAGAAGATGTGGAGGTGGACAAGGTCGATATCCAAGGACTGGTGGCCTATACCTACGTGCAGTTGGGACAATTGGAACAGGCCACCCGAGCCTACGAGGATCTGCTCCAGAGCAGGCCGGATTCCCTCGATGCCCGCTACCAATTGGGACGCGTGTACGAGGCGCGGCAAATGCCTGCGGCAGCCGGGCGGGAATACGCCCAGATCCTAGAGCGAGATTCGACCCATGCAGAAGCTCGCTACCGCCTAGCGTTTTTCGCTCTTCGCAGGAACGACCCCGCTGCGGGCAAGACACACCTGCAGAGCCTCATCACCCACAATCCGACCCACATCGAGGGGCGCTGGCTCTTGGCGGCGCAATACGTTATTGAGCACAGAGGGGTTGAAGCGCTGAAACAGCTCGAAACCATCCTCGAGATCGAGCCGACCCACATCCAGGCCAACTGGCTGGCTGGCCACTTGACCTATATAGTTAGAGGAGATACTCTGGCTGGCTGGACCAAAGTGGATTTGTCTACCAAATATTCTATTGAGAAAAGGGCTCAAGAGTTGGGAAGTATTTTAAGACAGCGGTTCGAAGACATGGTGTCCAAGTAGGTACGTCGTTCTCTCGACACTACAACCTCAATAGACCACCGCCACGGGCCTTATCTGCTCGCTGCCCCTGGCGTCTCCCTCAACCGCAATCCGCAATAGATAGATTCCTGGAGGGACCAGATTTCCGGCCGCATCCCTCCCATCCCAACCAAGGCCGGGAATAAGGCTCTGATCATAGTGGCCACTCAACCCCTCGCCGTCGTGGAGCGCGAACACTAGCTGGCCTGAAAGGTCAAAAAGGTGCAAGCTGATTTTGGCTTCGCGGGTAATGGTCAGGACATCGTACTCGATGCCCAGAATATCGTTGATTCCATCATCGTTGGGCGTAAAGGGATTGGGATATACTGTTAGAGAGCCGATAAGCTCCCCTCGGGTGATGGCCGGACTCAACACCGTGATGCCCGAAGCCGTCGGCAGATCTCCTTCCCCTAATAGCGTTGCGTTCCCAGGGGTAATCCGCTGTATGGAGCCCTCCTGAGTTGACAGGATGGCCTGCCCCGCGACCACTGTGCTGTAGAGCAGTACCTTGCTGCGGAAGAGAATCTTCAGCAGTCTTTCTCCACCTCCAACCGGTCTGGCAATGTGGGGAAATTTTACCGTGAAGCTGCGTTCCGCCACCTCCGCAATCGCAAAGGTATCGCCGACGGCAGCCACCGAATAGGGCAGGTCGTGTATGCTGCCGTCCTCGAGTTGCACGACAGAGTTCCCCTCGCTATCGAGGGCGATGTCCGCATTCAGGTCCCGTTCGGCTAGGACTGAACCAGCTTCGTCCACAATCTGGATTTTGTCGATGCCCAGAACCCGGGTGGGAGCTTCAATCTGGAAGGCATCAAACCCGGCTACTCCCTCGATATCCATCAGCGCTTTCACCGCATAGGTGAACTGCACCGTCTCAAAGGCTTCTACTTCGCGCGGATAAATCTCGGCGATCAGGTCGTCAGCCAGCGGAGGTGACAGGTACTCGATAGTCAATTGCTCTATCATTTTGGTGGCGTCTATGCGGCTGTTCTGGAACTCTATTGAGAACTGGACGTAACGCCGCGGACCGGGCGAGAGAATTGACGTGCCTCCAGGCGCATCCCCGCCGCTATAAGGTGCCGACCAAGGGCTCCAGTTTTGTAGGTCTTCCTCAACCGCCCACTGGACCCACGGGTCCTCCAGGTCTAAGTATTCCTCGCGGCCGAGTGGTTCGTTGGGATTTTCCAGTGAAGTCGCCTCTTCGGGATCGGCAGGCCGTTGGATATTTCTGCGCTTGTAGACAATAGGGGTAGGATCGCTGCCCGTCCGGGTGCGAATGAGAATATCAGTGGCGACTCGACGACCCGGCGGGGCGACGCGTTCGGTCCAACTAATATTGCCCCAGGTGGCGGTCTCCCCTAGATCGAAGACGGGCGAGATGTAGGAACTGGCGGCGACAAATCCTTGTCCGTAGACCTCCAATTCGTCTATCTCATAGGGGAAGGACGAGATGGATTTAACGCGGACGTAGCGCACCAATCGAGCTGGCTTCACCTCTATATCGAGCACGGGCTCCTCATTTTCCGTGCTCCGCAACAGGGGCACATAGTCGTCGGTGCGGGGCGAAAACCTGCCAAAACTGTCGCGGACTAAGTTGCGGCCGTCGTGCAGCAAAAGCTCGAATTGTCGGAGAAAATCGTTCTGGAAAGGGAATTGTGGGGCACTCTGGACCGTATTGCGCGGATAGAAGCGGATCCTATTGATGCCAATGGGAGTGCCCAAATCGAGCACGATAAAAGTGCCCAGTATCGGCTGATCCCCTTTGCGTTCAAAGGCGTCTTCTGATCCACCCGGCTCAATCAATTCAAGCAGAATAGGTGCCAAGGCAGTCGTGGAGAGATCTTTGACCGACGGCGCTGTAATTTCGCCATTAAAATCAAGAGCTCTTTGGGCCACGTTTTCACCTAGGGCAATGTGAACCGGGCTCAGCGCCACCGGCAATACCACGGGATTCTTGGTCCCAGGGGGCAGCCGTTGCCCCTCGTCTTCGTCTTGCAAGCTTTTTGCCGCTGGGGGGGCGACCAACTTGCCGCGCTGTCTACCTGGTCTCTGTGTCTGCTCCCCTGTTGCCTTGTTCTTACAGACCACCTTATAACAGTCTGCAAGCGTCTTTTGCTCTGCGCCCACCTGCTGGAAGTACGTCTCGCACTCTCCCCAATCTTCCGGGATGAGACCAGTGCCTTGGGCGACATGGGCACCGGAAATCTGCAATTCGAAGGTCTTCGTTTCCTCGACACAACTTAGGTCGCCCTCCTCCTCCTCGGCAAAGCCTTCACCGGTTTCCCCCTCCGGCCGGATCGGGTCTAGGGCCTCGCTGACCTGCTGCGTGAGTTCTGCGAGATCGTCCCCGATCTGGAATCCGATTAACACGATGGACAGGTTGCCTTGGACGCTGGTCTCCAAGCTGGCGATCCCGCTGAGCGGAGAGACCGCCTCTAGCAGCATCTGGTTGACTAGGTCCATTTGCTCTGCGAGGAGTTCGGGCTCAACGTCAACCACGGTCTTGATCTGAACGGAGGGAACGACTTCGTCCAAGATCGACAGGTCGATCAGATTGCCAGGAGCACTGCCCACCTCGGTCAGCTTCAGGCCCACTATGTGTTCGGCGGGAAAAGTGGTTATATCGCTTCCCAAGGTCGTTCCCGCCCAAGAGACATTGCCGTTGACGCCGACCCGCAAAAACTCCACCGCCTTGGCCTCGTCTGTCCACGTGGGACCTAAAACTCCAATGGTGAAAAACGCGGCTAGAAGCTGATACAGTGGATGGCGCACCATAGGAAGTCCTCCGCCGTCAAAAGAAAATCTTCCCGTAGTATAATAAGATTCTGCGGCCATTAAAAATTTCATTCTCGCCGCATTTTTGACTAAATTAGAGTTGCCAGAATTGGAACCAACGCCGCGTTTTAATTTCTGAAGGAGGCACAGGGGATGTCGGCCCGTTATGCGCCTCTAGTTCTCGCCTTTCTAATTTTTCTGTGCGCCAAGACCAACGCCTTCAATGTGTACCACCTAGGCGGTACCGAGGGCCATTCGTGGCAGACGGCCCTGTCCTACGAGCCAGGAGACTATCGGGTGCTCAACCCCGATGGCACTATCAGCCAGCGTCTGCCCGTCGCGACTCCCTCTGCCCATCCGACTTGGGAGGACACCCTAGGCGAGCGCATAGACAGCGTGGGTGGGCAATGGCTGCGGCCATTCTTCGTCCCCGATACCCTCAACTTAGCCCAGGATGGGATCCGGGAGCGCTACGATAACGATTTTTTTGTCGACGGCAATTTGTTTACCAGCGGCGAGAGCTACGATGTGGAATCTCAAACGAGGCTGATGCGTCCGGCGGTGGATGGCGATCCGCAGACGGCTTCTTTTTACACGGCTTCGGCTTCGAGCGATCCGACCATTCGCCGGGGTATCTACATCCAGAACAATGTGATAGATCTAGGAGTAAACTATCCGGTCAATCGCATTCGCTTCTTTCCTCGTCTGGGCACCAACAATCCCAAGATCGATGCGATTCTGGCGTCGATGGCACCCCCTAAGCTGCGCAAGGAGGATCTGCTGGAGGAGGATTTCTCGGCCAATTTCATGCCGTGGTTTGAGCTGGCCGCTGCCAACAACGACCAGAATCTGGTGTCGAGCTCTGGGGCGTATCTGCGAGAGATTATTCCCGGCATTCCCAATGCCAAGAGCGATTCGCGCTTCACTGTCCTCTTCGCCGATCGCGAGAATCTGGATGTAGTCATGGATTTTCGCTTTCCCACCCAACAGTTGCGCTGGATCACCTACCGCGTCCTCGACCCCATCCGAAATTACGAAATTGCCGAATTTCAAGTGTTCGGCTCCGGCTACACCCAACGGGCGATCTACACCACGGCCGTGCTGGACTTTGGCCAACCTATGGCTTGGGGCAATATCCGCTGGAAAGGGGAGCGCGACCCCCAAGCCCAACTGCTCATCCGCACCCGCACCGGCCACGACGACGAGCCGCTGCTCTACTGGCAGAAAACCAGTATCCCCGGCGAGTTCAAGCAAGTCACCCGCAGGGAATACGACATCACCCTCAAACGCGAACGACGCCTTACTCTCGACGAACAAAACTGGAGTTTCTGGTCGGCCCCTTACGCTTGGCAGGATGGCTTGGCTGATACGACCTTGGAGGCCGCCGCTTGGCAGGATGGCACGCCCATTCTGTCGCCGGGGCCGGCGCGCTACCTGCAACTGCAACTGTTGTTTCTTTCTACCCAGACGGCTGCGGCCAAATTGCGAGAGTTGGCAATCCAGTTTTCGCCTCCGGCGGCTCTGCGTGCCGTCGGCGAGATCTGGCCGTTGGACGTGTCTCGCACGCACAGCACCGCCTTTACCTACAGCGTCCTACCAACCTTTGATCGCGACACTCAAGGTTTTGATCGGCTGGAGATTTTCACGCTGACTCGGGCTGATACGGTGCGCTCGGTGCGCGTCGATGGGGTGGAAGTAAGCGACCAGTTTCCCCCGCAAATCCACAAGGATCGGATTCTGGTCAGCCTACCTCGGTTGCAAGGGGGGGATGACACGTTCAAGCTGGTCGAAGTCGAGTTTGACGCGCGCGTGGTGCGCTATGGTACGGAATTCCAGGGCTGGATCTTCGACAGCGAGGGCACGGGGGTCAAACAGTTGATTGAGCCGGGCGATGCCACAGTAGATTTTCCCGGCAATGCGCTGGGCGTGCGTCCGGCCGGGTTGGGTGATGAGCTGTTGACACAGGTATCGGTCTTTCCCAATCCGTTCACGCCCAACGGCGATGGGCTCAACGAGGTGGCTCGCTTTCAGTTTCAACTTCATGAGGTATCCGCTCCGCGCGATTTGCGGTTGCGGGTGTATGACGTGTCGGGTCGGCTAGTGCGTCAGTTGGATCGTCAGTGGGCCATTCGGGGTTTGTTTGGTCAGGGGGTTGAGGATTTGGTTTGGGATGGTTTGGATGAGGGAGGTGATTTGGTCGCGCCGGGGGTTTATCTCTATCGGATTTCGCTGGACACAGACGAGGGAGCACAAGAAAAAATAGGCACCATCTCGGTCGCCTATTGACTCAACGCCGCGTTTTAATTTCTGAAGTAGGCACAGGATATGTCGGCCCGCTATGCGCCTCTAGTTCTCGCCTTTCTAATTTTCCTCTGCGCCAAGACCAACGCCTTCAATGTGTACCACCTAGGCGGTACCGAGGGCCATTCGTGGCAGACAGCCCTGTCCTACGAGCCAGGGGAGTATCGGGTGCTCAACCCCGATGGCACGATCAGCCAGCGTCTGCCCGTCGCGGCTCCCTCTGCCCACCCGACTTGGGAGGACACCCTGGGCGAGCGCATAGACAGTGTGGGTGGGCAATGGCTGCGGCCCTTCTTCGTTCCCGATACTCTCAACTTAGCCCAGGATGGGATTCGGGAACGCTACAGAAATGACTTCTTTGTCGACGGCAATCTGTTTACCAGCGGGCCGAGCTACGAAGTGAGTGCCCAGACGGGACTGATGCGTCCGGCGGTGGATGGCGATCCGCAGACGGCTTCCTTCTACACGGCTTCGGCTTCGAGCGATCCGACCGTTCGCCGGGGCATCTACATCCAGAACAATGTGGTAGATCTGGGAGTGAACTATCCAGTCAATCGCATTCGCTTTTTTCCCCGTCTGGGTACCAACAATCCCAAGACCGATGCGATTCTGGCGTCGATGGCTCCTCCCAAGCTGCGCAAGGAGGATCTGCTGGAGGAGGATTTCTCGGCCAATTTCATGCCGTGGTTTGAGCTGGCCGCTGCCAACAACGACCAGAATCTGGTGTCGAGCTCTGGGGCGTATCTGCGAGAGATTATTCCCGGCATTCCCAATGCCAAGAGCGATTCGCGCTTCACTGTCCTCTTCGCCGATCGCGAGAATCTGGATGTAGTCATGGATTTTCGCTTTCCCACCCAACAGTTGCGCTGGATCACCTACCGCGTCCTCGACCCCATCCGAAATTACGAAATTGCCGAATTTCAAGTGTTCGGCTCCGGCTACACCCAACGGGCGATCTACACCACGGCCGTGCTGGACTTTGGCCAACCTATGGCTTGGGGCAATATCCGCTGGAAAGGGGAGCGCGACCCCCAAGCCCAACTGCTCATCCGCACCCGCACCGGCCACGACGACGAGCCGCTGCTCTACTGGCAGAAAACCAGTATCCCCGGCGAGTTCAAGCAAGTCACCCGCAGGGAATACGACATCACCCTCAAACGCGAACGACGCCTTACTCTCGACGAACAAAACTGGAGTTTCTGGTCGGCCCCTTACGCTTGGCAGGATGGCTTGGCTGATACGACCTTGGAGGCCGCCGCTTGGCAGGATGGCACGCCCATTCTGTCGCCGGGGCCGGCGCGCTACCTGCAACTGCAACTGTTGTTTCTTTCTACCCAGACGGCTGCGGCCAAATTGCGAGAGTTGGCAATCCAGTTTTCGCCTCCGGCGGCTCTGCGTGCCGTCGGCGAGATCTGGCCGTTGGACGTGTCTCGCACGCACAGCACCGCCTTTACCTACAGCGTCCTACCAACCTTTGATCGCGACACTCAAGGTTTTGATCGGCTGGAGATTTTCACGCTGACTCGGGCTGATACGGTGCGCTCGGTGCGCGTCGATGGGGTGGAAGTAAGCGACCAGTTTCCCCCGCAAATCCACAAGGATCGGATTCTGGTCAGCCTACCTCGGTTGCAAGGGGGGGATGACACGTTCAAGCTGGTCGAAGTCGAGTTTGACGCGCGCGTGGTGCGCTATGGTACGGAATTCCAGGGCTGGATCTTCGACAGCGAGGGCACGGGGGTCAAACAGTTGATTGAGCCGGGCGATGCCACAGTAGATTTTCCCGGCAATGCGCTGGGCGTGCGTCCGGCCGGGTTGGGTGATGAGCTGTTGACACAGGTATCGGTCTTTCCCAATCCGTTCACGCCCAACGGCGATGGGCTCAACGAGGTGGCTCGCTTTCAGTTTCAACTTCATGAGGTATCCGCTCCGCGCGATTTGCGGTTGCGGGTGTATGACGTGTCGGGTCGGCTAGTGCGTCAGTTGGATCGTCAGTGGGCCATTCGGGGTTTGTTTGGTCAGGGGGTTGAAGATCCGGTTTGGGATGGTTTGGATGCGGGTGGTGATTTGGTAGCGCCGGGGATTTACCTCTACCGGATTTCGCTGGACACAGACGAGGGAACACAAGAAAAACTAGGCACCATCTCGGTCGCCTATTAGGCCCGTTGGCGCAGGAACGACTACGAGTCAACGGGAGAATTTTTTAACATCGGCAACGCCAGTGCAACTATCGACAAGACGGCGTCTGGCGAGGGCACGTTCAAAACACAACGATCTGGGGCTGAGCTAAAGCAATACCGCTCCTATCTATTAAAGCCCCAAGATCTCGCGCGTTTTTTGCGGCAGCGCCCGCCAGTCGGCGATCAGATAGCGGTTGCCATCGACGTCCTCGACGACGGCTCGGCCACCAGAGAGCATGCGCACATTGGTGCGGTAGCTGCGGATTTCGAGTTGGCGGGGGCCGCTAGTGGTGGTGATCTCGCCGCGCAGCACCCCAAATTCCTCGTCGAGGCTATCGAAAGTGAGGACTTTCGGTTGGAAGTAAATCTTGTTGAGTTCGTCTAGGAGCACTTGACGGCTTTGGTCGTCGAGCTGCTGCGGGTCTTCGATTATGCCGAGTTCTTGGTCTTCGGCAGCAAAGACGCCAATGTAGCGGTCGGATTCTTCTAATGGGAAGGCGCGGCGGATCTTGAGGTCGGTGTGTTCCTCGCCGTCGAGTGTGAGGAGCAAACTGCCGCGCTCGGAGCGGCTGAAGCGCATTTTTTGCGGGTCGAGCACAAAATCCCCGTACGAATAACCGCGTGTCTCGCTCATAGCGCCCGTACTTTCGCCATTTCGGTTTGCATGTCGACCAGCCGGCGATAGACGCCGTCCTCCTTATTGAGCAATTCTTCGTGGGTGCCGACCTCGGCGATGCGTCCTCTTTCCAACACCAGCAGTCGGTCGGCGTTTTTGAGCGTCGAGAGCCGGTGGGCGATGGCAAAGGTGGTGCGCCCGGCGACTAGCCGCTCGAGCGCCTCTTGAATCTCGAATTCGGTTTGGGTATCAACCGAGGCGGTGGCCTCGTCGAGGATCAGGATGCGCGGGTTGCCGATCAGAGCGCGGGCAATGGAGATGCGCTGGCGCTCGCCGCCAGAGAGCCGACCGCCGCGCTCGCCGACTTGGGTGTCGTAGCCATCGGGGAAATTCATGATAAACTTGTGGGCGTTGGCCGCGCGGGCCGCCTCGATGACTTCTTGGCGCGTCGCGCTGGGATGACCGTAGGCGATATTGCTGGCGATGGAGCCTTGGAAGAGCAGCGGCTCTTGCAAAACCACGCCGATTTGGTTGCGCAGCGCCTGCTGTTTGAGCCGGGTAATGGGCTGGCCGTCAATGCGGACTTGGCCGTCGGTGGCGTCGTAGAACCGCGAAATGAGGTTGACCAGAGTTGACTTGCCCGCGCCGCTGGGACCAACGATGCCGATCATCTCGCCGGGCGTGGTCTTAAAGTGGATGCGGTCGAGGATCCTCGCCGATCCGTCGTACGTGAAGCTGACGTTGCGGAATTCTACTTCGCCTGTAAGCGGGCCGGGGTCAATGGCGTCGGGGTCGTCTTGGACTTCGGGCTCGGTGTCGATGATCTCAAAGACGCGCTCGGCCGTTGTCGCTGCGGTCTCTAGCTGCTCGGTGAGGGTGCACAGCGAGCGCACCGGCGCGTAGAACATGACCATGTACGAGATAAAAGCCTGCAACTCGCCCAAGGTCAGGGCGTTGCTGAGCACCCGGTTGCCGCCAAACCACCACAGGATGATCGAGCCGACTGAGGTGGTAAAGGCAACCGTCGGAATGTAGTAGGACCGCATCTTGAACGAGGTCATCTGCGATTCGCGCACATCGATATTGCGCTCGGTGAAGCGCTCGACCTCGCGGCTTTCTTGGGCAAAGGCCTTGACGACCTTGACGCCGGGGATGGAGTCGGCGAGCATGGCGTTGAGTTCGGCGATGCGGCGCCATATCCGGTGGAAAACCCAGTGGATGCGGTTGCGGTAGATGATGGTGCCGATGATCATGAAGGGAATTGGGATCAAAGACAAAAGCGCCAATTCCCAATTCATTACAAATAGCATTGTGCAGATGCCAATGATGGTCAGCCCGTCGATGACGATGTCTTGGAACCCCGAGGTGATAAAGCTGCGCATGCGCTCGGTGTCGCTGGTGACTCGGGTCATGATCCGACCGGTGCTGAGCTTGTTGTAAAAAGTCAGCGACAACAATTGCAAATGTTGGAAAATTTGCCTCTGTAAATCGTACACAATGTGCTGGCCGAGCCACCCTAGGGCGTACATTCGCACGCCGCTGATGATGCCGCGGCCGATATAGATACCGAGCAGGCCGAGCACGACCCACAGCAGGAGTTGGGCGCTCGCGGCAGGGGGCGCGGTCGCCTCGCCCTCGACGATGCCCGCAGCTTCGTATTGGGCGAGAACCGGGATGATGACATCGTCGATGAGGATGCGGTTGAGCTGAGGCGGCAGCAGACCAATGGCCGTCAGCACAATGGTCAGCGTGAACCCGAGCAGCGCCCGGGTTTTATAGGGCTTGATATAGGAAAACAACCGCCAGAAGGTCTCGGTCTGGCGCAGGCAGTTGGGGCAGATTTTGGAGCCAGAGCGGAGGGCGAGTCCGCAAGTGGGGCAGTGTTCTACTACTTTGACTGGATCGATGTGCAGTGCCCCGTCCTCGTCGTCATCTTCTTCATCGACTAGGCCGGCGCCCTCAATGGCTTGGGGCACGCCAGAGAATTTGTAATACGCACTCTGCGAAAAGCGCAGCAGCTCGACGGTTTCATCCTCTAGCTCGACGACGAGGGCACCGCTACCCACGTAGTTGCGGGTCTGGATGCCTTGCACTTCGTCCAAGCCGAGGCGCACGGTCTCGGGCTTATCTGTGCCATTGGGGTGAAAGACGAGCATCCGCTCGTCGGTGAGGGCAAACCAAGAGTCGCCGTACTGCCCGTCGGGGCGAATGTCGGCGGCGAGGAGGACGATGAGTAACTCGCCGGGTTGCAATTCGCTACGGATGTGGGGCAATAGGCGTTCGGGTATAGGTTCGACTAGATCCAAAACGGCCCTATATATTGGCTAAACAGCGATTTGTATTGGGGAGGAGTGAGGCTCCAAGGAAGGGCAGAAAGTTGTGTGGGTCTCACTACGTAAAAGTTAAGGGATTTTAGCAAAAGGGCAAATTCGGCACGGCCGAAGTGAATGATAGGTTTGCCCGGTGGTTGTTTAATGATTGTATTGAAAGCAAACAAAAAGAGGAAAACTATGACTATCAGCCGAGAAGAACTAAAAGAGCGGTTGGCCGCCTTGCCGCGGTTGCAGCTAGCGTCCTTGCCCACGCCCTTGGAGGAGCTAAAGCGCCTCAGTGCCCACCTATCCGGTCCGCAAATTTGGGTCAAGCGCGACGATTTGACTGGCTTGGCCTTTGGTGGCAACAAAATCCGCGAGTTTGAATACCAGATCGCCCAGGCCGTAGAGCAAGGCTGCGACGTGCTGGTACATTCGGCCGCCGCTCAGTCGAATCAATCGCGGCAGACGGCTGCAGTGGCCGCAAAATTAGGGCTGTCTGCGGTGGTCGTCGGCCGCGATGACGCTCACGCGCAGACGCAAGGAAACCTGCTGTTGACTCACCTCTTTGGCGCGGAGGTGGACCTGCCAGCACCCGAGGAGCAGGCGCGGGCCGTGGCCGCGAAGATGGCCGCGCTGACTGCGGCTGGTCACCATCCCTTCCACACCAGTTCGGACGCGCGCATCTTCCGCAGTGTAGCGTACGTTGATGGGGCGTTAGAACTGTTGGCCCAATGCGAAGAACAGGGCGTTGAACCAGCGGCGATCTACCTGTGCTCAGGGGCTCATACCCACGTGGGCCTAGTGGTGGCGTTTAAGGCGCTGGGCATTGATATGCGGGTGGTGGGCATCAGTCCCTCGCCGCGCGACGACCAGCAGGCGGCAGAGGGGCATCTCGCGCTGGCGCGGGAATGCGCCGAGATTCTAGGACTAGACCTTTTGCTGAAGGTGGAGGATTTCGAAAGTTACGCCGCGTTTGTTGGCCCGGACTACGGCGTGGTTACTCCAGAAAGCTGCGAAGCCCTGCACTTGGTGGCGCAGCAGGAAGGACTGTTGCTCGATCCTTCCTACACCAGCAAGGCCATGGCCGGGCTTTTGGCACACGTGCGCGCGGGTTGGTGGCGTCCCGAGCAGAGCCTTATCTTTCTCCATACTGGCGGCACACCCGCGCTTTTTGCTTACGCCAAAGACTTGGGCTACTAACTCATGCAACTTCCCACACCTGACCCCACCCGCTTCAAGCGGCGCGGAGACCTCATCAGCCTCTTGCTCGAACACTTGCGCGTCGATCAGATCATTCACCGTCGCGAGGACGTAGTCGCCTATGAATGCGACGGCCTGTCGGCGTACCGCCAGCGGCCCATGCTGGTCGCCTTACCGGATAGCACCGAGCAGGTCGCGGCCGTGCTCCGGTCGTGCTCCCAACTCGACATTCCCATCGTCCCTTGGGGAGCCGGCACCGGGCTTTCAGGTGGTGCCCTGCCGAGGGAAGATGGACTCGTGTTGAGCACGGCGCGGATGCGAGCGGTACTCGACATTGATTTGGAAAACCGGGCGGTGACCGTGCAGCCGGGCGTGACCAACCGGGCGGTGACCGAAGCGGTGGAGCAGAGCGGCTTCTACTACGCGCCCGACCCTTCGAGCCAGATCGCCTGCTCGATTGGCGGCAATATCGCCGAAAATTCAGGTGGGGTACACTGCCTCAAGTACGGCACGACGACTAACAATCTGCTTGGCTTGGAGGTAGTGTTGGCCGACGGCGAGGTGGTGCGGGTCGGCGGTAAGGGCATGGACCAAGCGGGCTACGATTTGCTCGGGCTGCTGACGGGTTCGGAAGGGCTGTTGGCCATTACCACGGAGGCCACGCTGCGGATCTTACCCAAGCCAGAAGTGGCGCAGGCTGTGATGGCCGTGTACGATTCGGTCGCCGCGGCTGGCCAAGCTGTGGCCGAGATCATCGCCGCGGGCATGGTGCCAGCCGGTATGGAAATCATGGATCAGCTATCTGTGGAAGCGGTGGAGGGTTTCGTTGGCGCGGGCTATCCACTTGGGGTCGCGGCGCTCCTGCTGGTCGAATTGGACGGGCCGCAAAGCGAGGTCGAGTGCCAAAGCCGCGTGCTGGAATCGCTCTTGCGGCAGACTGGTGCGACCGAGCTTTCCCGCGCCACAACCGAGGCCGAGCGGCAAAAGTTGTGGGCCGGCCGCAAAGCAGCTTTTCCAGCGATGGGTCGGATTAGTCCTGACTACTACTGCATGGACGGGACCATCCCGCGAGGTGCGCTGCCGCAGGTGCTAGAAAGAATCGGCGAGCTGTCGGTCGCGTATGGCTTACGGGTGGCCAACGTCTTCCACGCGGGCGATGGCAATCTGCACCCGCTCGTATTGTACGACAGCAATGTCGAGGGCGATCTAGAGAAGGCCGAGTCGCTAGGGGCCGAGATTCTGAAGCTCTGCGTCGAAGTGGGGGGCGTGTTGAGCGGGGAGCACGGGGTTGGCATTGAGAAGCGGGACTTAATGCCATGCATGTTCAAGGATGCGGATTTGGACGCTCAAGAGAGAGTCAAGGCCGAGTTTGACCCGCAGCAGATGTTGAATCCGGGCAAGGTATTTCCCACCTTGCGGCGGTGCGCTGAGGGTGGGGCCATGCACGTGCATAGAGGCGAGGAAAAGTTTCCAGAGTTGGAACGGTTCTGAGGAGGAGGCGATTCATGGCTACGGTCTTTGCCCTAGTGGGCGACCGCTATCACACGTCTGATTACATCCGCACGGCTTTGGGCCGCACCTTGGTCCAAGGCGTGGGATTGTCCATTGACTTTACCGACGAACTCACCTTGCTCAACGCCCAACATCTGTCGAACTACCGACTGCTGATCATCTTCCGCGACGGCATGATCTGGCCCAATGGCTACGGCATAGAGGCTGCGTCCGTCAGCGAGCCGCCAGTCCAGGCTGAGGAATCCCGCCCCGTGCAGTGGATTACCGAGGCTCAGGGCCGCGCCGTGCGGAGCTTTGTGGAGGCGGGCGGGGCCGCTCTTTTCTACCACAATTCCACGTACATCGCTCCGGGGAGCAGCGACTTCCGCCACGTGCTAGGCGCTGCTACGCAAGGTCACCCGCCCGTGCGTCCCTACCGCGTCCACATCACGCGCACAGGCCACCCCATAACGCGCGGCGTGAAGGACTTTGTCGTCGAGGACGAGCAGCACTTCATGCAGTACGACAAGGATCCGGCCCATGTCTTGGCCGTCAGCGTCAACGACGCCGGGCACACTTGGCAGGACTTGGGGACTACGTGCGAGGCGGCGTGGGCGTACGAGTACGGTGGGGGCCGCGTGTGCTATCTATCACCGGGACACACCATCCCCGTGCTGTGGAATCCGGCCTACGAGAAGTTGCAGCAAAATGCCGTGCGCTGGCTGCTGCGCGATGCTTTGTAGAGGTGTTCGGCAGCTAACGTATCCTGCCAACCTTTCCCCAAGACAGTGGCGATTGATGCGGAACGCGTCGATTGGTGGAATCAATCGCTCGGCAGTGTCGATTCCAGTGGGATGGCTTGTCCCGCTTCCATTACCTCGCCGACCTCGCCGCGCAAGCGCTCTTTGAGCGTGGTGTAGCGCTGGGCGACTTTGTCGTTGGCAATGGCTAGCTTGAGGGCCTTGGGGGTGCCGACGATGACAATCATTTGCTTGGCGCGAGTAATTGCCGTGTAGAGTAGGTTGCGCTGGAGCATCACGTAGTGCTGCGTCGTTAGTGGCAGCACCACCACGGGAAATTCCGACCCCTGAGAGCGGTGGATGCTGATGGCGTAGGCGAGGGTGAGCTGGTCGAGATCGACCTGATCGTATTCCAAGGTGTAGTCAAAGCGCACGTAGAGCACCTGCTTTTCCGCATCGCGCCGCTCGATCGTGCCGATGTCTCCGTTAAAAACGCCCTTGTCGTAGTTGTTTTTGACCTGCATGACCTTGTCGCCCACCCGGAACTCGGCCCCGCGATGGCTATGCGCCTGCCCATGCGGGTTGAGGCGCTGTTGCAGCCGCTGGTTGAGATTGAGCGCGCCGGTTTCGCTGCGGTACATGGGCGAAAGCACTTGGATGTCGTCGCGCCGATCCCACCCCCGATAGCTGGGCAGCCGCGTGGCGCACAACTCTTCCACCTGCTCGACCACCCGCTCTGGGTCGCCTTCTTGGATGAAGTAGAAATCTGCGGCCGCGTCGTTTTCGACGATGGGCATTTCGCCGCTGTTGATGCGGTGCGCGTTGCGAATGATGTGACTTTTTTGGGCTTGGCGAAAAATCTGCGTCAGGCGCACCACCGGCACTTCGGCGGAGTCGATGATGTCGCGGAGCACGTTGCCTGGCCCCACCGAGGGCAACTGGTCGATGTCGCCAACTAGCACCAGCCGAGCGTGGTCGGGCAGGGCGCGCAGGAGCGCGTTGAGCAGCACCACGTCGATCATGGAAGCCTCATCGACGATCAGCGCGTCGATTTCGAGGCGGTCGTCGTAGCCTTTTTTGAATTGTCGCTCGCCCGGCTGAAATCCGAGTAGCCGATGAATGGTCTTGGCCTCGCGCCCGCTGGCCTCGCTCAGCCGCTTGGCGGCGCGGCCCGTAGGCGAGCACAGCGCGACCTTGAGGCCGCCTTCCTCCAACAGGCGCAAGATGCGCCGCGTAACCGTCGTCTTGCCGGTGCCCGGCCCGCCGGTCAGTACTAGCACTTTGCTGGTGGCGACCAGTTCCACGGCCTCTTTTTGTGCCGGAGCCAATTCCAGCCCGTCCTCAGCTTCTGCGGGCACTGCTAATTCTTCGGCTGGCGTGCGCAAAAGCCGCTTTAGCGACGATGCGGTGCCCACTTCGGCGCGGTGGAGTGGCGGCAGATAGTAGCGCAGATCTTCGGTGACCACGCCGTCAGTGGCGCGCAAGGCCTCCAATGCCGGCGGCAGCAGTTCGGCGTTGATGTCCAAAATTTCGACGGCGCGCTCCATCATTTCGACGGCTGGCAAGTACACGTGGCCTTCGTCGGCTGCTTCGGAGAGCAGGTAGCGGATGCCAGCCTGTACGCGCTCGGGGGCGTCGCGGCCCAGGCCCAAGCGCTGGGCAATGCGATCGGCGATGCGGAAGCCAATCCCATCCACATCGCGCTCTAGGCGATAGGGATCGCTGCGCACCTTTTGAATGGCCTCTTGACCGTAGGTCTTGAAAATTTTCACCGCGTAGCCAGTGGTAATCCCGTGCGACTGCAAAAAGACCATCACGTCCTTGATTTGCCGCTGCTCGTCCCAAGCTGCGGCAATCAGCTCGACTTTCTTCTTGCCCAGCTTGGGTACTTCAGCTAGTCGTTGGGGATCCGCGTCGATGATGTCGAGCGTTTCCTCGCCAAAGTGCTCGACGATGCGCTTGGCCGACCTCGGCCCGATGCCTTTGATCAGACCGGACCCGAGGTACTTTTGTATGCCTTCGAGGGTCGAGGGGTAAACGGCCTTATAGTGCTCCACCTTGAACTGTTTGCCATATTTGGGATGATTGGTCCACACGCCTGCGATTTCGACGCTTTCGCCCTCTTGGATGGAGGCAAGCGTCCCCACGATTGCGATCCGCTCGCGCTGGCCCTCTACTACTAAGCGCGCAATGGTATAGCCGTTTTCCTGGTTGTGGTAGGTCAGGCGATCTATAAAACCCTTATACGATTGGTTCATGTGCCGTGTTCACCATATGAAAGCACTGTACAGCAGTGCCATAGTCCCCGCGCCCAGCGCGCCGCCCGCGCCGATCTGCATGGGAGTATGCGCCCGCAAGTAAAGCCGTGCCCAAGCGACGGCGGGCCAACTGAGCAAGAAGGGCCACGCCGCACTACCGACGCTGATCAACAATACACAGGTTGCTCCCCCGACACCAGCCGCGTGAATGCTGATCTTATAGGAGCGATTGATCCACCAGACCAAGAGCGTGTTGACGACACAGGACGCGGCCGTGACCAGCATCAGGGGCGGAGCACTGATTCCGTAGAGGGCCGCACTCCCCAAAGCGTAGCAAAGAGCGCCCAGCAAGAGCAGAGTAGCGCGCTTGTTGCGGTCGTCTGTATAGGCTTTGTCGAGATAGCCCGAGCGCACCAAGTGCCAGAGTAGCAGCCCGGGTACCAAAGAGAAGGTGCCGATCGCCACCGAGCCGGCGAGCCAGTCGCCCAGCACGTGTGCTTGAATACCGAAGACCAAGAGTGCCAACAGAGCGGGATTGAGCAAGTGGGAGAAGAAGTGTGCGACTTGGTGCGGGTGTAGACGAAAACAGGGACGAGCTAATTGCTCGCCCCCGTTTGTTTCTTTTGCCATTTTTTTCCGCTGGCCGCGCCGCGACCGGGCGGCTTCTCATCGCTCTCTAACACAAAGCCGATAAAGCGCTTCTGCCCAAGGGTCTTCAAATACTGGAGCAGGGAGACCTCGGCCTCCTTGCGATTGAGCTGGTATTTGTCGCTGAGCTCTTCGATCATATTGCCGACTGAGTTGCGGCCATTGCACATCCGCCAGACCTCGCTGCCGACCTCGTCGAGGGTGATTTTGCGCTGTTTGGGGATGTAGAAAAACTTGGACAGCAGCCGCACCCTCCAGGTCTCTTGGCGCGTTATGAAGACCTGGATCTCGCCGTTGTCGTTGTTTTCCCAGCGCAGAGACTCATTGCGCGTTGGCCGCGACGCCAGCATGGCGACCCGGCTTAGCTTGGGTCCCTTGTTTTTCGATAAAATGCCCATCTACTACCTTGGCGACTAGCTCGTCTGCTGCGTCTTTTTTGCGGTAGAGGTGCTCGACGATAAATATCTTGTCGATCCCGGTATCGCGCCAGACGCGCCCCCGCAGATACAGGCGCGGCCTCGGGTTCATAAAGGGCAGGGGGCGCAGCAACTGACGCCAGCGGCTGCGCGGTCGCCCCTCGACGCGAATGCCCTCGTGTTCCCGCACGGCTTCTGGCGCAATGTCCACCACGAAGTCGCGCAATTGCTTTTTAAAAAAAACCGGATACCAGTCTTGGATGTGCGCGTCTTTGAGCATGATCCGGGCCATACTCAAGCGATGCACTTTTAGAACTTGTTTGCCGAGGGAGAACTCTAGCTCAATGTGGCCCGACTTGAGGGAGTGGCTTTGTAGCTTGAGGTCGTTGGGCGCGAAAAACCGCAAGCCGTACACGCTCCACAGATGCGCGTCCTCGCCTTCTTGGTCGACGAGCGAGCTGAACACGGCCTCGGCTTGCTCGGGCAAAAATTCGTCTAGCTTGGCCAGCACGCGCAGGAGCACAACCCGCCCAGATTTCAAGGCGAGCGCTAGGTTGTACGCGCGGAAGTCGGCCTCCCAGATGAAGACCTCGTATTCGCGGCCTTCGAGGAACTTCTTGTTTTTGAGGAATCGGGCGCGGCGCTGGACCTCAAAGGGAGCATCGACTTTTTGGGCCTTCTTTTGCAGATTGGCCAAGTAGCGATCTACCAACTCGGTCAGACGCAGGGCCTCGCCGCGGCCTTTGAGCCGCCGCCATTCGACCTCGGCGCGCACGATTTCGGCGTCGTCGAGGCGGGCATAGCCCTTTTCAAAATCCCCGTCAACCCGACCGAGATTCCAGTCGTCCGGCACGGACAACTGTAGTCCCTGCCAAGCGAAATCTACCCAAGCGCTCATGCTAGAAGATCAGCACGGAGACTGATTTCTGGATCAGGGCGATCCCCACCGCCGCCATCCCCATCAACGCCATGCCGCAGGAGAAGCCCACTGCCAGAATCGGGGCAAACTGCCGCCATTCCTGCCGCCCGTACTTGTTCCAAAAGTAGTAGCGAGCCAAGAGCGCGCCGATGATCTCGGTCACCACGTAATGTGGTATGGACGCCAGCGAGCGCACGAAGCCAAAGATCAGCAGGATCGGCAGCCCGAGGATGGACAGCAAAAAGAAACTCACCAGACCTAAGCCGGCACCAAAGGCGATGACCTCTGGTTTCAGCGCTCTAAAGAGCCAAGGTACGTCGGTGGATCGCTGGATCCAAGAGCTTGTAAAGAGCGGATCAGTATCGACCTCAAAGTAGAAAGACCACCCAGCCGGCACGGCTCGCTCGGCCTTCACTTCGAGGGTCGGACGGGGCGCGCGAATGATGGTGTCCATGGCCGGCCTTAGCGGGACAATCGCCGGCAGGCCCTCGACAACTTCCTCTTCGGCTAGCTGCTCGTCGCGCAGGTAGCGCTCGGCGACAATGTCGGGTGCCCCTTGATCGAAGTACGAGTAGAAAACTTGGGTCGGCATCCACGGGCCGACTTGACCGCGCTTGCCGTTGGAGTCCAGCCATTCTTGATCCACTAGTCGCACCCGCCAGTACCACCACTCATTTTCGATTAGGTTAGCCGGGGTCCATCCCGCCTGGTCTTTGTCTATGGCCAGTTCGCTGCGCATAGTGCCGGTGATGTAGAGACATTGCTGATAGGCGCGCAGCCGCCACATGAGCTGGGCGTAGGGGTAGGAGGCCGACGGGATCGGTGCCAGTTTCCAGATGTAGGAGCCGTAGAGAAAACTGGTAAAGAGCACGATTGGCACCATGAAAATTTCGGCGCGAATAATGCTGGTAAACTGGGTGCCGGTCAGTTCGATTTCGCGGAACTTCATGGTCTGGGCACCGTAGTTGCCCAAGGGAAACGGAATGAACCAGATGTCAACGCCGCGATACCCAGAGAAGATAATCGTCGCTTCGCGCACGAAGGGGATGTCCACCGTCTGCCCTACCATCCCGACTAGGCGGGCGTTGACGAAGGATTGAAAGGGAGTAAATACGAAACCAAAGAAGAGGAAAAACCATATAAATTGGGCAATGCCCGGCAGTAGCCAAGCGGCGATGCCGATCAGGCCGGCCGTGGCTAAAGCGTATAGTGCCAATGCCACCCAGATGGGGAAATCGCCTCGGCCAGCGGGGGTAGCGAAGCTGCGCTTGGGACTGTCGTCATCCCCCTTGTTAGCCCTAGCACTGCGCACGCTCTGAGATATCTGATAGATGCCGATGACGGCGATGGCGACAGTGGTGCCGAGGCCGAAACTCATCCAGAAATCGACGTAGTTGACGAAGTAGGTCTCGATTGTGCCCATGCCTTGCTGCCACAAGTTCAGGTAAGGCTCCTCGCGCCACGAAGGCGTCCAGGTATAGAGCAGCGGACTGGCAATGGAGGTAACGGCCACGCCGATAAAGGTGCCAATCACGCCCCAGAACGGCACCACTAGACCGACGAAGATCGGCCCCAAGTGCGCGGTAAATCCCAGCGGAGTGGCCGGGATAAAGTTGCCGGTAACTTGCGTGAAGTCGACAAAGGGAATGGGTATGAGTTGGATCGGCTCGGTCAGCAGCGCGCCAGTAATCGCCGGTAGGGCCACGTAGATCGTGCCAAAGACCAAGCCGATCATCGCCCCTGCCGAGAATACCCGCCAGCGCCACGTCTCAAGTCCTTGGGTAGTTTCGGCCAGTGCCGTAGCACCTTGGGCGTTTACGGGCGCGAAGGGAAAGGGCAGGCGCTCGTAGTCGGAGCTGAGCCGGAAGAGCGCGTACGACATAGTGAACCAGTTGATGCGCGAGATGATCATCCCCAAGACTAGGAGTACGATCGGCATCGCCCAATCCGAGTGCAGGAAGGTGCGCTCAATGACGGCGAGAGAGTCGGGTTGGGGTGCCACCCAAGTGGGAATCAGCTTGGTGATGCCGAACTGCTTGGCCGCTGGCGATTGCACCAAGTACTGGTTGTAGAGCAAGCCCTCAAAGGCACCGGTTTCAGCGGCAATCAGCGAGCCGGCCACGTAGAACAGCACATAGACTTCTTGGCGCCGGAGGGAGGAGAAGGAACGCTTGGTGATTTCGGCGAAGAGGATGATGGTCACCCACTCGGCCGCCGCCCCCAAAGAGCCGCCGATCATCAGGCTCAAGTACATGTTGCCCGGCACCATGATGAAGGCGACGAAGAACACGCCGAGGATGGCCTTGATCGTAAAGCCGTTCTCGAAGCGGTCCGGGACCTGCATTAAATCCCGATATTCTTCGATCTCTCGGTTCGGGTTTCTGTTTTTGCTTCCGAGCACTCGCTATCCTCCCTTACGCCGAAACTTCGCTGCGCAGCCCTTGCAGAATTTCCGCGCCCTGTTGGCGGTAGCCTTCTTTGGCCTCGGCATCCACCGTGCGCCAGATGAGGAACTGTTTGCGGATGACGTTCATAAAGCGCTGGTTGACCCTCCGCCACGAGGCGTCCTCGCCGCTGAGTCGCTTGATTTGTAGGCTGACTGCGTAAATGTTGTGCTCGGCCTCTGGCATGGCCCGCACGGTGACGTGTTGGCTGACGCCCAAGTCGAACGGAGCCAGCCAGATATTCATGTCGATAATGTATCCTTCGCCGTTGGGCGTTTCTTCGCGGCTTAGCTGGGCACCGTCGGTGTAGAAAGTGCCGATGGACTCTTCGCTATAGGAGTCGAAGTAGCCGATGAGGAATACGCTCAAGCCCAAGACCTCGTGGCCGCTGACCGTAAAGGGAAACTCGAAATCCCACTGGTCGCCGTCGGGCGGCGGCAGCTTCCACTTGCGGGTCACATCCGGCACGGCCATCTGCGAAGCCTTGCGCGCTGGATAGATCGTCGAGAGCATGACCACGGCCATCACCAGCATACAGGAGAGCACCGCGGCCACTGAAGAGTAGTTGAGCGTGAAGCCGCCCAGCAGTTCGAATTCGATGAGTACTTTGGCGATTACTTGGCCGCTGAGATAACCGGCGACGACGCCCAGCACCGAATAGACGCAACTTTCGGCGATAAAAAGCCATGAGATATGACCGGGGGCCAAGCCTACCGAAGAGTAGATGCCGATTTCGCGGAAGCGCTCGTACACGCTGCCCATCATGGTGTTGAGTACGATCAGCGAGGCGATCAGCATGGGGATGAACAAGTTGCTTATCCCGGAAAAGGAGGTCATCCCCAGCGATGAGTAGATCGACACCTTGATGTATTCGTCGCCGGCCTCCTTGACTCCGGCGAACAGGGTCACCGCGAGGCGCGAGAGGAACTCCTCGACCTCGCCGCGCACGTCGCTGCCCG
>JAPPEF010000059.1 GCA_028875335.1 Gemmatimonadota bacterium | reverse complement strand
CGATGTTCGTCGAAGAGCCGATTCCGCAGGAGAATGTCGATGCGCTGAAGGAGGTCTCCGACCACGTGCCGTTCCCCATTGCCACGGGCGAGCGCTTGCTCTCGCGCTGGGAGTTCCGAGAGATTTTTGAAAAGCAGGCTGTGTCCTATATCCAACCTGACGGCTCGCACGCGGGCGGGATCACCGAGTTGAAAAAGATCGCCAATATGGCCGAAGTCTATTACATCCACATCATGCCGCACTGCGCCATCGGTCCGGTGGCCTTTTCCGCTTGTATGCAGGTCGATGCGGTAGTGCCCAATTTTCTCGTGCAGGAACAGATTGACGTGGGGTTAGGTGAGGGGTTGCTTGTGGAACCTTGGCAGGTGGTCGATGGCCACGTCGAGTTGCCGACCAAGCCGGGGTTGGGGTTTGACTTGATCGAGTCCGAGGTGGAAAAGACGATGGAATACTCAGAAGAACTGGGTGGCGAACTCTACTACGAAAACGACGGCAGCGTCGCGGATTGGTAGCATATCCCTTGATTCTTTTGAGGTGACTTATACTCTTGCGCGTCGTCCTGAAGCGCGGAGCGTTCGGCTTTACTAGCAAAGGACGAACTGGTAGTGGTTGCGTTTGATTAGGTCTGTAAAAGCGCTCCGATTCTCAAGGTGAGTTGGGGCGCTTTTCGTTGTTCTGTTCGTCTTCGAAAGAAATCATAAAGAAATCATAAAGAAATCATAAAGAAATCATAACAACAGCCTCTGTGATCACAAAGAAATCACGTTAAATCCTTATATTATTAAACTGCATTGTAGAGCGCGTGATGCACCTTAATTGTCGGGTAGCGGGGCAGTGTCGCCACTGCCCCGCCCCCTCAGAACCGTGCGTGCGCCTTTCAACGCACACGGCTCAAGCAAACCGGGCTGGAGCGTATGCCCCCGCTTCCTTGTCGGGCCTCCTCCAGCCATTGGATTTCTCCTCAGATGATCTGCTCGCTTTACAGCACTGCACATCCTCATCTAATTCATGGCCTTCGATGCCATACTCAAGGTCGGTTCACCTGCTCCACGTCAGCACGCTTTCACGTTGGGTATGACCCTATCCAGCGGGTTATGGTTTCCCCGTGCCTTTCGGCGGCTGGCGTTCGCTTCTTGGAGCATCCTACTCCCACTAAGGATGTAGCCATTCCTTGCGGTTTGGGTACTGATTACTCAGACCTCATTGGGGTTTTCCTGTTCCGCATAGGTGAGATACAACCGGGTTGGCAGCCTGCTATACCCCGGAGCCAGTGGTGTGTGCGCAGTGCCGTTTGAAATGCACTTTTCACGTGTGGCTCAAATATCGGCATTAGCCGCTTGGCCGATAGCTGGTTTGACGAGGCTTGCACAGGTTCATTTTCATTCTCCCGTCTGGTTTTTGCCTTGCCCTGCTTCTGTTTGCGACTACTTGGCATTGGGCTTTTATCCCCGCTTCACACCCCCGGATTACTCCAAGCGCATGGGAGATTGGCAAGTACTCTACACACTGAGTAAGAAAGGATGGAACTTTCACTCGACTTATGCGGCTTTAAGGTCGCACTCAAACGCAACCACTACTGACGAACTGGCCATAGTGAGAAACTCAATCTCAGAGAAGATCCTGCCGCCGGAAGCGCAGCTTTTGGCGGCGGCTGGGGTCTGGTCGTAGAGACGCCGTTGGTCAATTCGTTCATAAGACATTGAAAAACAACATCTTATACCCTAAGAAAAATCTATCTCAATCATTAAGCTCTAAATCCCGTACTTCTTCTCAACAAAAGCCGGATGATCGCTGGAATGACGTTCCGCGACTTGTTCGGTGTTGGGCTGGTCGTAGTCTGTACGGCTCTGCCCTAGCCTCGCGTCGTAGGTCTGGCGCTGCTGCAGGCGTGAACGATTGCCCGATAGGCTTCTCGACCGGCTCTAGGCGGAGGAGGTGAACTACTATGGACTGAACCTGATTAAGAAGTGGTAATGTTTGGACTGTCCAATAGCATCCCCGTAGAAACAATCACTTTGACATATATCGAAAGGATAAACCCATGTCTAAGCTCATATTCTCTACCCTGTCAATACTCGCGTTGTTGCTTTCAGGGACTAACTGCTCGACCGGCATACGTGGCGGCGGGGGAGGCAGCCAAATTGACGGGTTGAAAAGATGTACTGTGGGGTTGGAACTGAATCCGGGAGACGAATGCAGTGGCTCGGATTATAGTTTTCTCAACAATGCTGGTCTCTTAATTCCGAAAGGTTCTTATTTCGATTCTAACGGTTACGTACACGTACACGGAGAGACGATTGATAAGAGTACTGGTCGTACTTCCCCAGGATATTTCAAATCCGGAGACCTGCTGCACCTGATTAGGAATGACAAGGCGTGGACCATCAAAAGCCTACCGTGACCGGCGGCAACGTGCGCTGACGTATAGCCTCTCGCCGGCTCTGCCGCTTGGACTGTCGTTTGACCCGGCTACGCAGACGATCTGGGGCCTACCGCTCGGCGCGATCATCGAGGTGCAGAAGATACTGCTGTTGAAATGAGTTGAATGAGTACAAGGGGCGCGTGATGAATCTGTACGCGTCCCTTTACCCCTTTGCTTTTCTCTTAAGGTACATATCTATAGGAGATTTTTATGCAACTCGTTCTCCCCGTTGTCTTTGGTCTCATGATATCGGCCCCAGTGGCTGCCGAGCCGCTTTTGGAAGGATGGGTGCGCCGGTCTTCGGGCGAACCGGTCGAGGCCGCCCAAGTGCGGGTGTTCGATTGGACGGATTTGCAGCGCGGTGCTGTGGCGCAGGCGACGACCGATGCGGCGGGGTATTTCGCGCTGCCCTTGGCGTCGTTGGGCGGTTCGGCGCTGCCGCAGGCGTGGACGCTGGGACAGAATTATCCCAATCCGTTCAATCCTTCGACGCTGATTCCCTATCAGGTGCCGACGGCAGCCCACGTGCAGTTGGAGGTGTTCAATGTGCTGGGGCAGCGGGTTGCCACGTTAGTCGATGAAGAGCGGCCGGCGGGTGTTCACACGGTGGTGTGGGATGCTACGGATGCGGCGGGTCGGGCGGTGGGCGCGGGTGTGTATTTCTATCGGCTCCGCAGCGCGGGGCATCCGGCGTTGACGCGGCGTATGGTGCTGATTGACGGGCAAGCGGGGCAGGCGGCGGCGAGTGTGCCGCTGCCACAGGCGCAGACGACAGCCCCAGCGGCTGAGGGTGTCTATGGATTGGCCGTGACGGGCGCGGGGTTGGTCACCTATGTAGATGCGTCCTTTGGCGTGCGGTCGGGGATGGCTCCGGTGGAGGTAGTGGTTGACGCGGTGGTGGGGCTGCCGCGTGGCAAGGCGTTGATCGGCGGGGTGTTGGGCGATGTCAACGGCGATGGTCAAGTCACGTTAGACGATGCGCTGCTGGTGACGACATATGTAGTCAATGGGTCTGTTGAGCTTCCCGCCAATGGAGACATCTCTTTGGGCGATGTCAATGGCGATGGACAAGTCACGTTAGACGATGCACAGCTACTTACAGCATATGTTGCCAATCCGGCTGATCCGTCGCTGCCAGAGGGGATAGGGCAAGCGGTAACGAGCAGTGGTGGGGACTGGATCGCCGGGGCTATACGCCGCCTGACTACGGGTGGCGGTTTCCCCTCATGGTCTCCGGATGGCCGTCACATCGCCTTCGATCGCGACGAATACGGCGACGGCGACGGGGAGATTTATGTGATGGACTCGGATGGTAGCAACCCCCGCCGCCTGACTACTGGCTATTTCCCCTCATGGTCTCCGGATGGCCGTCACATTGCCTTTGTGTCTGATCGCGACGGCGACGGGGAGATTTATGTGATGGACTCGGATGGTAGCAACCCCCGCCGCCTGACTACTGGCTATTTCCCCTCATGGTCTCCGGATGGCCGTCACATTGCCTTTGTGTCTGATCGCGACGGCGACGGGGAGATTTACGTGATGGACTCGGATGGTAACAACTCCCGCCGCCTGACCAAGCACCCGGCCGAGGACGAGGCTCCCTCATGGTCTCCGGATGGTCGTCACATTGCCTTTGTGTCTTATCGCGACGACAGGACCGGGATTTACGTGATGGGCTCAGATGGCAGCAACCCCCGCCGCCTGACTACTGGCTATTTCCCCTCATGGTCTCCAGATGGCCAGCACATTGCGGTGGCGTCCTTTTTGTTCAATGGCCCCCTCCAGGGTGGGATCTTCCTGATAGAGCTTAGGGAGGCAGACAGCGGTGAAACACCTTTCGATCACGGGGATAACCCCTCGATGGCGACCTCGCTCGCAGTGGGCGCGGTCGCCATCGAGGGCGAGCTATCGGCTGGCGATATCGATTACTTCCGCGTAACCGTGACCAACGCGGGGAGACTTGATGCTTGGACTTTCAGCGACACGGATACCTATAGTTACATAGAAGATAGTTCGGGCAACGTCCTTGCCGAGAGTTACCGTCACGACGATGTGTCGGCGGCCGTAGAGCCGGGCACCTACTACATCCGGGTGGTCGGCCGTGATGCTTCCAGCATCGGTGCTTACGGGCTTGTGCTTCAGCTCGACGAAGACGGTAGTCCCTCAACGGCGAACCCGCTCGCGGTGGGCGAGTCTATTGAAGGCGAGCTATCGGCTGGCGAGATGTTGCCTATCGATATCGATTACTTCCGCGTAACCGTGACTAACGCGGGGAGACTTGATGCTTGGACGATCAGCGGCCTGACCTATAGTTACAGCTACATATACATAGAAGATAGTTCGGGCAACGTCCTTGACGAGAATGACGACGAGGTGTCGGCGGTCGTGGAGCCGGGCACCTACTACATTCGGATAGTCAGTCCTATTGGCCAGACCGACCCCTATACGCTGACGCTGACGCTTCAGAGGATACACCACCTGACCACGGACGGCGGCTCTCTTTCGTGGTCTCCAGATGGCCGTCACATCGCCTTCACGTCCCAGCGTGACGGCAACTGGGAGATTTACGTGATGGATTCGGATGGTAGCGACCCCCGCCGCCTGACCGACCACTCGGCCGACGACTGGTCTCCGTCGTGGTCTCCGGATGGCCGTCAGATCGCCTTCGTGTCCGAGCGCGACGGCAACTGGGATATTTACGTGATGGGCTCGGATGGTAGCGACCCCCGCCGCCTGACCGACCACTCGGCCGACGACTGGTCTCCGTCGTGGTCTCCGGATGGCCGTCAGATCGCCTTCGTGTCCGAGCGCGACGGCAACTGGGATATTTACGTGATGGGCTCGGATGGTAGCAACCCTCTCCGCCTGACCGGCGATTCAGCCCACGAGGATTTTCCCTCATGGTCTCCGGATGGCCGTCACATCGCCTTCACGTCTTGGCGCGACGACAACTGGGATATTTACGTGATGGGCTCGGATGGTAGCAACCCTCTCCGCCTGACCGACCACTGGGCCGACGATTTTTCTCCGTCGTGGTCTCCGGATGGCCGTCACATCGCCTTCGTGTCCGATCGCGACGGCAACGGAGGGATTTACGTGATGGGCTCGGATGGTAGCAACCCCCGCCGCTTGACCGACCACTGGGCCGACGATTTTTCTCCGTCGTGGTCTCCGGATGGCCGTTACATCGCCTTCGCGTCCGATCGCGGCGGCAACCGAAATATCTACGTGATGGACCTTGAAGAGGCAGGCAGCGATGGAACGCCTCTCGATCACGGTGATAGTCCCGCGACAGCGACCCCGCTCGCGGTGGGCGAGTCTATTGAAGGCGAGCTATCGGCTGGCGAGCTATTGCCTGTCGATATCGATTACTTCCGCGTAGCCGTGAGTAGCGCGGGGAGGCTTATTGCCTCGACGACCGGCAGCACGGATACCTATGGCGTCATAGAAGATAGTTCGGGCAACGTCCTAAACGAGAACGACGATGGTGGTGAGGGCCGCAACTTCCGCGTGTTGGCTGCCGTGGAGCCGGGCATCTACTACATCCGGGTGCGCGGCTTTGACGATTCCAGTGCCGGTGCGTACACCCTGACGCTTCAGATGGAAGAAGGTTTGGATGGCATCCACGTTAGTGAGACAGGCGAGCTAACGCCTGAAATCATCGGCTTATACGGCACGCTGGTCTCCACTTTTACGAATATCGCCTTCGCCGCGACGGTCTCCGGTACGACATCGGTGTCAGGGGAAGGTGGCGGCTCGGTGGAGATATTAGGCAACGATTGGACATTTCAGGATTATTCGCCCGATGGCGAGTTGATAATCAACGGTGTCTTGAATGTCGGCTTGGATCAGACACCCATTCCATGGACCGGGGAGGTTACCTTTTCTGGATCGCATGATGCCGAGTTGATACTCGATATGGAGTTTTCGGTTGATGCTGATGGCCTTTCTGCTACCGGGACGATAACCATCGACGGCGCAGAATTTGACGTCGCCAAAATTGCGGCGGCTGCTGCCGCTGCTGGCTAGTAGGCCGTGCCGTTTTGGTGTTTGGTCACGCGGCCCAAGCGTGCCCTGCGCTTTTCTCGACGGCTGCCGGCTGCTTGGCCGCCGGGGCATTATTTTTGCCCTTGTGGCCAGAGTCTCGCCCCTGTCCATAGATAGGCAGTGAAAGCCCTCGACAGCAGAATCCCTTGGGACTCTGGTTACAACTGTCGGGGGCTTTTTGTAAGGAGAAGAATACCCTAGGAGCAACGCCCATGACCGAGCAACCTCTAACGCAAGGCTAAGACCATGATCGCCGCTTGGATAGCTTGGAACGTGCCGTTGCCGATGTGCGCGTTACGTTGCTATGGGGGATCGGGATAAAGTAGTTCACTGCATTCGTAGGAGGTCATATAGCAGTCCGAAATCATTTAAAAAATGATCCGCAGATGACACAGATAGCTATCGTAGCGTGTTCACCAGAGAGGACGAAGCGCATATCTCTCAAGTCATTTAGGATTGCTATATGACCAAGTTCATAACCCCCAATCTTATGGGATTTATCGCGCTAGCCCTTTTCATGTGGAAACTCACCCGCGACATAGCTGGTGTTGAAAAGCGGCTCACGGCGAAGATAGACGACGTAACGAATCGCCTGCCCGAGATCGGCGAGCGCGTGGCCCATATCGAGGGGCTGCTGGAGGGCGAACGCAACGCCGCACTGAAATCATCTCAGCAGTCGTAATCGTTTCCAGGAAGTGAATACCGAATTTCAAATCGACGAATAGTGCCTTAGTTCCCAATTCCAAAGGCCGCTGGATTCCAACCCCGGCAGCCTCTGTGTGCGACACCCTGCCTTGACATCCCTGTGCGTATCGCGGAACGTTGGTAAGGTATGGCCGACTTTGATATTATTTCCAAGTATTTGATGCATCACTACCCCGACGATTTCGCTCGCTTTACCCTTGGTCGCGACGATGTCGAAGTCGTCGAAGTGATTGACCCGCAGCAACTCACCGTGGAGGCGAGGCAGATCGACAGTTTGCTGCGGGTGCGGTTGGGCGGCGAAGAAGTCCTCGTCCACACCGAGTTTCAAACTACCGATAGTACACGAGTAAGGCCGTCACGTAACATCAGTGACAGCGTCGCAGACTGGTAGCCTTGCCGTGCGCCGCCGTGCGTTTGAACAACTGGTGGAAAAGGCCCTCTTGAGCCTGCCGGAGGAGTTCCGCCAAGCGCTGGACAACCTAGCCATCGTCGTCGAGGACTGGCCCGACCCCGAGTTGGTCGAGGAGATTACCGGCGATCCCGAAGAAGTGCTCTACGGGCTTTTCACGGGTACGCCCCTGCCCGAGCGCCGCCTCGAAGACAGCGGCGACCTGCCGCCAGTGATCGCGCTCTATCAGGGGCCTTTGGAGGAGGACTTTCCCGATCGGGGCGAGTTGGCGCGGGAGGTGGAAACCACCTTGGTACACGAGCTGGCGCACTTTATGGGCTTTGACGAAGACGAGGTTAGAAAGTACGGATATGAATAGCATAAAATATTCATAACTAAGCAAGGATGTTAAGCGATGCTGAGGACGTACACTAGGAAAGCCTATCTGACTCGTCAGGCGCACGCTAACCTCGACGACTTTCTTAATCAGGCTCGGTTTTTGTATAACGAGAGCTTGGCTGAGCGTCGTGATGCTTGGGAAGAGGAGAAACGTTCGGTCACGTATTTGCAGCAACAGGCTAAGTTGACCAAGCGTCGCGAAGATCCTCAATGGAGCCAGTTTTCTGTCAAGATGCAGCGTTCTATACTCCGTCGTCTTGACCGTGCCTATCAGTCCTTTTTCAAGCGTGGGGGCTATCCTCGCTTCAAGAGCTGGCGCAACGGCATCCATTCTTTTGAGGATCCTACGCCTGCCCAGGTGAAGTCGTCTGGCAAGCACTACGCCTACACTATAAAAGGTATCGGTCGGCTTCGGTTCAGAGGTGCTTTGCCCAAAGGCGAGGTAAAGGTGGTACGGGTGGTACGGACGCCTCGGCGTGTCAAGCTCCAGTTTGTGATGGAGGTGGCCGAGCCGGAGGTGTTGGATGTTCGTCCTCCTGCGGGCATCGACTTGGGTGTTAAGGACCGGGCTACGCTGTCTAACGGCTATAAGGTGCCCAAGAACGTCGTGGATCGTGCCGAACTCAAACGTCGCCAGCGCATCCTGTCTCGTGCTGAGAAGGGCTCAAATAACCGGGAGAAGAAGCGACGGTTGTTGGCCAAGGCATGGCAGCGGGTGACGGAGCGAGAGCGAGGCCAGGTGCATGAGATCACCCGTGCTCTTGTCAAGGGCCACGCCTGCCGGTTTGTAGTAGAAGATTTGAAGATCCCCAATATGGTGAGGAACCGGCGTCTGTCTCGATCCATAGTGGAGCAGCAATGGGGCTACTTTGTGCATGGTCTCACCTACAAGGCTGCAAGCGCTGGTGGGTGGGTCGTCAAGGTAGATCCCCGCAACACGACGCAGCGGTGCTCGGGCTGCGGCGCTATGCCGCGAGATAAACTGGGGCTCGACCAGAGGATGTATCATTGCTACGCCTGTGGTATGGTCTTAGACCGAGACATCAACGCGGCTGTCAATATCCTTCACAGAGGGATGACCTCTGACTCGGCCGGGATTCAAGCCGAGATGAAGGGAGGATATATCAAACTAGGGTCGGTCGGTAAAGACGGTCCTACTTCATAGAAAGGTATGTCTGCTTAGGCAGATATATAAGTCCCAATAGCATGGACTTGCAAAAAGCTCTCGCCGAGCGCGATTTAGACGCTTTGGCAATTCTGCTGCGCCAGCACCCGCATCTGGTGCACCACCGCGTCGAATGCGCGAACGGGCAGAGCTATACCCCCTTGCAGTACGCCGACCGCATCGACGCTAGCTTGGATGCCATGCGCCTGTTGGTCGAATTCGGTGCTGATCTGAGCGAGTTGAACGAAGCGCTTTTTGGGTGCTGCGAGAACCACAATCTAGAGCACATGCAGCGCCTGCTAAAGCTGGGCGTCCATCCCGACGACGCGTACAATGAAGGCTGGGACTGCCGCGTCCTCTACGGGCTTTTACAGACGTACCACCGTTCGTCCCCCGCCCACCTTCACGCCTGCGTCGAAGCGCTTATCGAAGCAGGGGCTACCTTTGAGGAAGGGCCGACGATGGATATCCACCGAGGCCGGCTCGACCAGTTGGAGCAGCGTCTCGACCGCTGTCCGGACTTGGTCGCGGCGTGCTTCTGGCTCGACTATGGCGATCATCTCACGCTGCGGGGCGTCACCCTCCTGCACGTGGCAGTCGAATATCACGAGTTGGATGCCGTGCGCCTGCTGCTGAGGCGCGGTGCCGATTTGAATGCCCGCGCCGAGGTCGGTCGCAACAGCGTGGGCGGCCAGACGCCCCTCTTCCACGCCATTGGTGCCAACCAGGGAACGGGCTGGGAGACCTTCGAGTACCTGTTGGACAAAGGGGCAGACTTGACGGTTAGAGCGCGCATCCAGCGCGACCCGGCGGCTGACGACAAGGTGATGGACTGCGTTCACAAGGGTCAGGACCACTTTTTTCCCGAGGTCGAAGAACTCACGCCGCTGGGCTATGCCCTGCGCCACGAATCCGGCCCGGTTTGGCGCGCCACCCCGCGCGAAGTGGCGCGGTTGCGGGCACTGCATGCCCCGGCATAATCTCGCCGCGTCGGGGCTGTTGCTCGTATCGGCGATATGATTTAATTTTTTTTGACCTTCGCAACACACCATTTATCTAAGCAGTTTTTCCCGTGAATGTACCTAACCACGACATACTAATCGTAGGCGGCGGTGGTGCGGGTCTGCGGGCGGCGATTGCGGCCGTCGAACTCGATCCGAACCTCAGCGTCGGCCTGGTGTCCAAAGTGTACCCGATGCGCAGCCACACGGTGTCAGCCGAGGGCGGCTCCGCAGCGGTGATACGCGACGAAGACGACAGCTTCGACTCCCATGCCTTCGACACCATCAAGGGCAGCGACTTCCTCGCCGATCAAGACGTAGTCGAGGTCTTCGTCGAGGAGGCCCGCGATGAGTTGATTCAATTGGAGCATTGGGGCTGCCCTTGGAGCCGCGACGACGACGGCCGGATCAGCGTGCGCGCTTTCGGCGGCATGTCGGTCAAGCGCACCCTGTACGCGGCCGACAAGACCGGCTTCCACATGTTGCACGCCCTTTTCCAGACCTCGCTCAAATACGACCGCATCCATCGCTACGACGAGTGGTTTGGCACTCGGCTGCTGCTCGACGACAACGGCGCGGCCTGCGGCGTGGCAGCAATCAACGTGCGCTCAGGTGCCATGCAGGCGATTCCCGCCAAGGCCGTGATCATCTGCACGGGCGGCGGCGGGCGCATTTTTCCCTTTACTACTAATGCCGCCATCAAGACCGGCGACGGCATGTCCATGGCCTATCGAGCGGGCTGCCCACTCAAGGACATGGAATTTGTCCAGTACCATCCCACCGGGCTGCCGGGCACGGGCATCCTGATGACCGAGGCATCGCGCGGCGAGGGCGGCTACCTAATCAACAACAAGGGCGATCGCTACCTCAGCGAGTACCTGCCCGACAAGATGGAGTTAGGCCCGCGCGACATGGTCTCGCGGGCGTTCGTCCACGAAGAGCGGGCCGGGCGGGTCTTTTCCGGTCCGTATGGCACGTACGTCCATCTCGATTTGCGGCACTTGGGCGAAAAGAAAATCGACGAGCGCATCCCCTTCGTGCGCGAACTGACCAAAAACTACGTGGGCATTGATCCCGTGTACGAGCCGGTGCCCGTGCGCCCAGTGGTCCACTACATGATGGGCGGCATTCACACCGACATTACTACGGCGACGCCGATTCCGGGCTTGTACGCGGCTGGGGAAACGGCCTGTGTTACCATGAATGGAGCCAATCGCCTCGGCTCCAACTCGCTGTCCGAGCTTTTGGTCTTCGGCGCTCGGGCTGGCCAGTATGCCGCCGAGTACGCCGCAGAGGTCAATTCACCGTCGTATGACAGCTTGGAGAAGATGGCTGCCGACGAGTGGCAGCGGATTGAAAATGCGTTTTTCAAAAACGAAGGCAGCGAGCGCATTGCCGACATTCGCACGGATCTGCAGAAGACGATGGAGCAAGGGGCGGGCATTTACCGCGAACAGGAGAGCCTAGAGGCGACTTGCGCCGAGCTGCTCAAGCTTAAGGAACGCTACACTCGCGTCCAGGTTGACGACAACTCATCGGTCTTCAACACCGAATTGACTGCCGCGTTGGAACTGGGCTCGCTGCTCGATGTGGCAGAGACGGTGGCCCATTCGGCACTATTGCGCCGGGAGTCGCGCGGTTCGCATTCGCGCATGGACTACGAAGAGCGCGACGACGAAAACTTCCTCTGCCACTCCTTGGCGTACCGCACTGATGGCGAGCCGCGCATTGAATACCAAGACGTCGTCATCACTCGCTGGCAGCCCCAAGAGCGCACCTACTGATTGACGAGGAGCTATGAGCGACAAGACCATTGGCATCCGGGTGACCCGCTTCCGACCCGAGCAGGAGGACGCACCCACCGAGCAGGTTTACGAGGTTCCCTATCAGGAGGACTGGGTCGTCCTCGACGCGCTCAACTACATCAAAGACCACATTGACGGCACCCTCTCGTACCGCTGGTCGTGCCGCATGGGCGTGTGCGGCTCCTGCGGCATGATGGTCAACGGCGAGCCTAAGTTGACCTGCGCGGCTTTTCTCAAGGACTACTACCCAAGTGAGTTGGTGGTTCAGCCCCTTGCCCACTTCCCAATCGTCCGCGACTTGGTCGTCGATATAGACGATTTCATGGACAAGCTCAAGGCGGTCCAGCCGTGGATCATTCGCGAGGAAGAAAAGCCGGTCGCCGAAGGCGAGTACTTGCAATCGCCTGCGGAGCTAAAGGAGTTCAAGCAGTTCAGCCAGTGCATCAATTGCCTGCTGTGCTACGCGGCTTGTCCCGTCTATGGACTAGAAGACGTATTCGTCGGCCCCGCGGCCCTTGCGCTGTCCTATCGCTACAACCTCGACTCGCGCGACGAAGGCTACGCTCAGCGCACGGTCGTCGCCGCTAGCAGTGAGGGCATCTGGGAATGCACCTTTATCGGGGAGTGCTCGGTGGTCTGTCCCAAGGACGTGGACCCAGCCGCCGCCATCCAGCGCACCAAGGTCGAGACTACGACCAACTGGTTCAAATCCTTTCTCATGCCTTGGGGGAACAAATGAGCCAGTCGTACGAAACCTACAAGCCAAAGCTATCGCCGACTTGGTGGCTGAAGAGCCGTAGCTACTTCCTATTTATGATGCGCGAATTGAGCAGCGTCTTCATCGCCGCCTTCGTCCTCCTCTTCCTCTATCAACTCTTTGCGCTGGCCAAAGGGCCGGAAGCCTATGCGGCTTGCCGCTCCGCACTGACGACACCGGGGTTTGTGGTCTTTTACGTGGTTGCGTTTGTCTTTGCGCTCTACCACACGATCACTTGGCTGGGGGTAATGGGCCGGGTCCAGGTCGTGCAGATGGGCGCGTTTACCGTGCCGCCTAAATTGGTAACGGCTGGTGCCTTCGTCGGGTTTTTCCTAGTATCGGTGGCCGTTGGCTGCATTTTCCTGTACGCGCTATAGCCATGAACTACAAACAAGACAGAACCGAACCTTTCTGGTGGGGCCTGTTTTCCGCTGGTGGCGTGGTAGCCGCCATGCTGATCCCCGTGTTGATCTACTTCGTCGGGCTGGCCGAGCCGCTTGGCTCAGTCGGCGCGGAAGTGAGCGGATACGAGGCTATGAGCAAATTGCTCAGCCACCCGCTGGTCAAAGTGGTCTTTTTCGTCGTGGCCGTCCTGCCTCTCTACCACGCAGCGCACCGCATCCGCTTCATGATCCACGAGTTTGGGGTGCGGAAGTTTATCCTTCCCATTCACTACTTCTGCTACGGCGGTGCCTTAGTCGGCACTGGGCTGGCGGCCTATATCTTCTTCTATCTGCTTTAACCGTCGGCCCCGATAGGTGCCAGGAAAGGAAGAACGTCGATGCCTGTAGGAGACAAAAACGCTATAATCGCCGGTTGTGGAATGCACCACGTGGCCGTGCAGACGCGCGATTGGGAAACTTCGCTGGGCTTTTACCGAGATGTGCTGGGCATGGAGGTCGTGGCCGAATTTGGTTCGCCCGAGCGCAAAATCGCGCTTTTGGACACCGGCGACGGAAGCCACCTCGAACTCTTCGCCCCCACGACCGAATCACCCGCATCTGGAGCCGACAGCCCCAACGATCCGGTGACGCACTTTGCCTTGGCGGTTACGGACGCACGCGCCGCCACTGAGCGGGTGCGAGCGACCGGATGCGAAATCACGGTCGAACCCAAGGATGTGACGCTGGACAGGCTGAACGTGACGGTCGCCTTTTTCAAAGGACCCAACGGCGAAGTCGTGGAGTTTTTCCAGACTCACTAGGCCGAATTGGCTAGAAAAAAAGCGCGGAGCCTTTGGGCCTCGCGCTTTTTGTTTGTCTGAGTTGAGGGATTATTCCGGCGTTTCGGGTTCGGGTTCGGATTTGGGGGCCGAACCGATGACGACTACATCTCGGGCTTGAAGGCCCTTGGGGCTAGCGACCGTTTCGAATTCCACCTGCTGACCTTCTTCTAGGGAGCGGAAACCATCGCCGCGAATCGCGCTGTAATGGACGAAGACGTCGTCTTGTCCTTCGCGCTGAATAAAACCAAACCCCTTGGAACTATCGAACCATTTGACGGATCCACTTTGACGTTCGGACATAATGAAGGTTACCTCCCTTCGATTGCTAATGGCGTTGAGCTAGGCGTTCCAAGCTGGCTTAAGGTACAAAAAGACCCTAGCGCGGGTTGCGCCCACCGGCACCGCGTCCACCGACACCGCGCCCACCGGCACCACGCCCACCGACACCGCGCCCACCGGCACCGCGTGCGCCGCGGACGAAGCCAACCTCGGCCATGCGAATGGCCTTCTGCTGCCGGCGGATGCTCTTTTGGCGGTTGATCTTCTTCTGGACCGAGGGTTTAGTATAGAAACGCCGCTTCTTCAAGTCGCGCAACAAGCCGGCTTTGCGGGTTTTGGACGTAAAGCGCCGTAGCGCCTTTTCAAAAGGTTCGTCCGATCTGACTTCGACGCTGAAATTGCTCATCTACTGCTCCTAACCCTTAGGCTTTTGAGTTCCTAGGTAAGAAAAATATATTCTACGCTATGGGTTGCTCTTAGTCAAGAGCCGTCTTAGCGGTTGTGCTGGCCCAAGGCGAGGGAGCTATAAAAGTAGTTGCGATTTTGGCCAGATGGCCTTTTTTTTTACAAAGACTCCCCTACTCAGCGAGAAGTCGTGCTTTGCCGTTCGACTTCCATGCTTCCTCTATATCACACGCAAGGAGACGCCATGGCTTTTTCGCATACGAATTCCAAGGGAGTCGCATATATTCTGCATTCCCGGACCACGACCCTCAAAAACGGGAACTCGCAGACGATTTACTTCTTTGCTAAAACTGAGAAGGAAGGAGCTCTCGACGCGGTGCCGGCCGGCTATCAGGTGTCTGAGAGCAAAAACGGTCTGCCGGTACTAAAGCGCAGCTAAGTAGGCTGCCTCGGCTGAGCCTCGTTCAGGCCGGTGCCTTTTCTCGATATTCCCCGTCGAGAAAAGGCACCGGCCTTTTTTGCGCCAAAAGGCGGTGCTGTCGCGCTTTTGCCGAGTATAGCGTTGTCCTATACTATGTGCATGGTGCCAAAAACGGTAGGAGAACAGGCTACGGCCAACTTGCAGCAACGGCTGGCCGAAAACCCCTACGTAGGCCGCGGCATTGTAATCGGTCGGACTGCGGAGGGGACTTGGATGCAGGTTTACTGGATCTCAGGGCGCAGTGCCAACAGCCGCAACCGCATCTTCGTCGCCGAGGGCGATGTGTTGCGGACCGAAGCGGCCGATCCCGCTAAGTTGAGCAATCCCAAGCTCATTATTTACAACGCCATGCGAGTTTACGCTCGGCGCAGCATTGTCTCCAATGGGGTCCATACCGACGCCATACACGAAGGTTTTGCCGCCGGCCGCAGTTTTGCCGAGAGCTTAGCTGGCTGGCTACACGAGCCGGACCCGCCCAACTACACGCCGCGCATAGCGGGCTATGTCGATTTGGAGGCCGATGAGGCTTGGCTTGCCATACTCAAGGCCAGCCCCTTTGATCCCGAGCACAGCGAACGCCACTTCTTCCGCTTCGACTGCGTCGAGCCGGGCTACGGTTACGCCATCACTACGTACGACTCAGATGGCGAGCCGTTGCCTGCGTTTTCTGGAGTTCCCTACCTGTTGCCCCTCGCCGATGTGCCCACTCGCTTCTGGGAGGCTCTAAACCCCGAGCATCGGATCTCGCTTGCGGTGCGCCGAATTGCGGCCGATGGCGCGGTCGAAACCGAGATCATCAACCGCTATGAGGCGGTCTAGCCTCTGTACGTGCGGTGGCAGAGGAAAAGCGCGGCAGCGAATAGGGCTACGGCTACTACCTGGTGCAGCGAGGCCAAGGCTAGGGGGACATGCACGACGACCGTGCCGATCCCCAAACCGATCTGTACCGCTACCAAGCAGAGGATTAGGCCAGCCCCGGTTTTCAGGGCCGTGCGGCGGACGGCTACCCACAGAGCTAGTGCTAGCCCGAGGACCGCAAAGGCGAAGAAGCGGTGTTGGAAGTGGACGGTAGTGGGATTGTCGAGCAAGTTTACGAGCGGCGGTTGCATGGACCACAAGCTGGCCGGGATCCAAACCCCGAACATTTTGGGAAAGGTATCCGATAGGTGCCCGGCCTTGAGCCCGGCGACTAGGCCGCCAGCGGCGATCTGGAGGCAGATGGCGGCAAACAGCCAAGCGCAAAGGCGGCGCGCGGTGCGGGGCACCGGCCGAACCTCTGCCGCAGACGACAGATAGCCGAGGGCCTGCCAGAGGCAAGCGGCCAAAAGGGCCAGAGCGCAACAAAGGTGCAAAGTCAAGCGCAGGTGACTTACTTGGGGCCGGTCGTCTAGGCCGCTTTTGACCATTAGCCAGCCCACCAAGCCCTGGAGGGCGAAGAGCAGGCCAATGCCCAGATAGGTGGGTATGTGGGCGCGGGGAATGGCTCGGCGGCAGAGAAAATAGAGCAGGGGCACCACAAAGAGCAATCCGGCCAGCCGGCCGAGCAAGCGGTGACCGAACTCCATGTAGTAGATAAATTTGAATGCGTCTATCTCCATGCCATAGTTGACGAGCTGGTATTCGGGCGTCTGCCGGTACTTGGCGAATTCGCTTTCCCAAGCCGCGGCGCTTAGCGGCGGAACGACGCCGGTGACGACGTTCCACTCGACGATGGATAGGCCCGAGCGGGTCAGGCGCACCCAGCCCCCGTACGCCACGAGGATGACGATGAGAGTCGAGACAGCGAGGAGCCAGACGGCGAGTTGGCGATTGGTGGTCATGTAGCGGAGTTTGAACAGATCACTTGTAGAAAATACCCCATGGCGATATATCGGCAACTTTTGCCGCGTCGCCGCACGCGCTAGAAGGAGGTACGTGTGAAGTTAGCAGACAAAGATGCGTTGGTAACTGGCGGGTCCACCGGCATTGGCCGGGCTGCTGCCGAGCTTTTTGCCCAAGAAGGGGCGCGCGTCCACATCATTGATTACAACGAAGCAGAGGGCCGAGCCGCTGTGGAACAGATTGAGGCCGCGGGAGGCCATGCGCATTTCTACGCCACGGATGTGCGCTTGGAAGAGAGCGTGGCCGCGTCGGTCGCGCAGATCAGAGAGCGCACCGCCCACCTCGATGTGGCGGTTTTCTCGGCCGGGGTTTTGACGGGGGCGTTCAAGACGATTGAGGAGCTGTCGGAGGAGGATTGGGACGCGACGCTCGACACCAACCTGAAGGGCACCTTTCTCTCGGCCAAATACGCGGCGCCGCTCTTGGCGGCAGCCGGCCAATCCGTACTGCTGATTATCGCCTCGGGAGCGGGCGTGCGGGGCGGATCCTCGTCCTATGCTTATGCAGCGAGCAAGGCTGGTCAGCACGGGTTGCACTACAAGCTCGAAGGTGAGTTAGGCCCCAAGGGGGTGCGCTTGCACGTGATTTGCCCTGGGGGGATTGCAACGCCGCTGAAGCTGAAAAATATAGCGCAGGGAGCAGAAGCCACAGGCCGCGATCCAGAGGAAGCAAAGCAAAACGCCGTGCTGGGAGACCCGATGGGGATAGCGCGGGTGCTGGCGTTTTTGGCTTCCGAGGAAGGGTCTTACGTGCGGGGAACGGTGTTCACTCGGTAGCGTTAGGCGCGCTCCCAACGGCTGGGATCCATGCCCGGGGCTTCGGAGGCCATGTTCGGGGGTTTGTTGCCGCCGTGGTAGTCCCAGTGGCGCGTGTTGCGGTCGGCGAAGAGCGGGCGGATTTCGTCGGGCAAGGTGTGGAGGTCTTCCTCGTTCCAAGGGCTGATCTCGTCGACCGGCCCGGCCCAAGCGGGTCGGTAGGCGACGGCCAGCATTTCGCGCGGGTAGGTGCCGACGTTGGGGAAGTTGCCGTGGAAGATGCGGTGGTGGATGAGTACGGCAGAACCGGCTTTGCAGGGAACCATGACTTCTTCGGGATGGGATTCGTAGCGCGTGTAGGGGTTGGCGTCGGCGTGCAGGCACAGGTGAGAACGCGGCACCACGCGGAAAGGCGAAACCTCTGGGATGAGGTCGTCGAGATAGTAGAGCACTCGTATTAATACCGGACAAGAGCCTTCAAAGCCGAAAATTTGGGAGCCGTAGGGTTGGCCATCAGCGTGTAGGCTGATGCCGGGATGGCCGGGTTCTGAGCGCGCATAGCCGTAGTGCATGACGATCACTTCGTCGCCCAAAAGTTCGCGCAGGAACGCGAGCGTCGGCGGGTGGCCGAGCAGGGAGGTGATTTCGCCGCCGTCGAATTGGATGTTGTTGCGGCCGCGCTGGCGTTCGCTGTAATCGACGGCTGTGGTTTCAAAGGTAGCGGTGATGGCTTTGAGGCGGGCGATGTGGTCGGCGTCGAGCAAGTCGGGCAGGACGAGGTAGCCTTCGACTTCGAGTTGGCGGATGCGCTGGCCGGTAGTCAGAGCCGACCAGTCGCGGTCGTCAATGCGGGGTGTGGCCATGGTTGTCCTCCTTGTGCTGGGGTGTTCCTCGAAAGGATACGGCATTGAGTCGTCGTAATCAACGGCGGTGAATTGCAAAAGACAGGCCGCTACGCCGTAGTGATCTGAAGTGATTCCATGCTTTGTACTGATTTTAATCTGGAAGAAAGGACTCAAAATCATGGCAATGGTGGATGTTGCAAAAAAGGCATTAAAAGATGCGTTGGCCTGTTTTGATCCAACGCTCAAAATTGATAGCAAGGGGTATGTGAACTCCTTTCGCGATAACCTTGTGCCGCTTGTTTGTGCCGAGGACTTTGAGGAGGAACTTCAACAGGGAGATGGGAACGAGCTAGATTGCAAGTTCCGAGCGGCCCACTCTTCCTCGGCCTTAGCTGTCAATTCATTTGGACCATTCAAACGCTGCAAAGCCGACCTGAAGATTCTTGATGCTGAACCATTCGGCAGTCTTCACTTTGAGCGAAAATGCCCAACTGGCCTTCGAGGGAATGCACCTAACCTTGACATCTTTCTGGAGGGCGAGTCTGGCATCATCGGCATCGAGTCGAAACTTACAGAACATTTGACAAGTAAACGTGCCAAGTTCTCGTCGGCATACGAGCAAATTAACGAAGACCGGCGTAAGACGGCTTGGTTCACCGAGATGCTGCGCCTTATGAAGGAACCCGAGAGTTACGTTTGGCTGGACGCAGCCCAGTTGATTAAACACGCATTCGGATTGACCAATCCCAAGACTTTTTGTGGCAAATCAGCAACTCTCTTGTACCTCTACTGGGAGCCGCTCAATGCGGCCCGCTACTCAGAATTTTTTGAACACCGGCGTGAGATTGAGAAATTCGCCAAACAAGTCTGTGGCTCAAGTCCCTCATTCAGGGCAATGAGCTATCATGAATTATGGAGTAGTTGGGGTCAAACGGCCCCTGACTGGCTTATGGAGCATCTTAACGACTTGAAGTCTCGCTACGGGGTTTGCATCTGAATCTCCGAAATCATATACGATGTGAAAAAACTGGACGAGAATTACTTTGCCGAAGACAGCTAGCCTGCACCAAGCAGCTAAACGAGTTAAAAACTTTGAGGAGCGACACAATGCCTAAATTTCAACTCAGCAATGCAGAACTTGCGTCAGCAGTGTCGGGAAGGTCGCCTAAGTTTCCCAAGTACACCACTCAGATCATGAACCTCGCCAATGGGAATGCACAGGGTACAAGGCCCAAGGTAGTCGGGCAGATGACCGAACTATTCCGCGAATTTGGGGGGAACTCCTTTAGCGAGTGGGACGCATGGTATCGAAGCAAAAGGCCGGAGGCCTTGGATGACGCGACCGATAAGGTCTATGCGATGGTAGAAAAACTTCAGTCAGCTATCCAGCAGATTGACAAAGCTATGGTACGCGAGTGGGTTGAGGACCTCGTCGTAGCGAAGACATTTGTCGGCTTGTGCTTTGAGGAGGCTATTCTGTCCAAGATCGCGGAATACAAAGGGGCTACGTATCGTCTATCAACCCCGGCCGAGGAATCGCAAGGGATAGACGGCTTCATCGGTGATACAGCGGTCTCAGTCAAGCCATGGACTTACTCTACCAAGGACATACTTGTCGAGGAGCTACAAGGGGAGTTGGTTATTTATGAGAAGAAGAAAAACGGGATTACCTTCTCGTTTAATTTCTAAGAGCCGAACCCTATGGAGAAAGTTTTCAAAGCCTGTGGGAGGCTTTCGCGTAAGTTCTGCTCGCAGGCGGCATTCCCAACACCGATAGAACCACCATAGATCAGATCGAGATTATGACAGAGAACAATTCTTCGGAAATTGGACCTGTGGAAACCGGCGACCGAGTCTCAAGCCCTGCTGCTACTGGTGGAGCAGGCACATTCTTTGAGCAGCACGTCGATGCTTATTGGCTTGCCCTGCTTCTGGTGCGGGGTATCCCGCCGATTCTACTCGACTGTACCGTGGATGAGGTTTTCCTTCAAACGGAACATCTTGGCTGGCATACAGACGATTTCCTAGTCGTCGGTCAAAACGGTTCTGACCAGCACCGGAGGCTAGCTGGCCAAGTGAAGCGGAGCTTCACTGTTAGTGCGGCTGATGACGAGAGCAAGAAGGCGGTGCAGGATTTCTGGAAGGATTTCAAGAATCCAGAGCAATTCTCGCAGACTTTAGATCGATTCGCCCTCGTTACACTACGAGGGACGAATACCCTGCTTGAACACTTCTCAGGTCTGTTGGACTGCGCCCGTGCCTCGCGCGATGGGGATGATTTCGAACATCGGTTGGCTACTCCTGGATTCATTAACAAAGAGGCTGTTCAGTACTGCTGCAAAATCCGGAAGATAATCGGAGAAGTCGAAGAGAAAGATGTCTCCGTGGCCGAAGTCTGGCCGTTTCTTTGTGTATTACACGTATTGAGCTTGGACTTGAACAGTGCGACCGGGCAGACGGAAGCGGGGATCAAGACCCTTCTCACCCATACGACGAACGAACAGGATGCGGTCGGTGCGGCGGAAGCTTCTTGGAACGCTTTGCTTCACGAAGTCGGCGAAGGGATGCCGAAAGCACGCAGCTATCGGCTCAGTGATTTGCCCGAGGGGTTGCAACAACGCCATACCCCGCTCGGGAGAATCGAACAGCAAGTATTGCGGGCGTTGAGTGACCACTCTGCGCTCATATTGGACGGAATCCACTCGAAAATCGGCAGTCTCCACTTGGAGCGAGGCAGTCTGGTGCAGCAGGTCATTGAACATCTGGAATCCAACCAAGTTGTCCTGATTTCAGGAGCAGCAGGTAGCGGAAAGTCCGTCATTGCCAAGGACGCTATCAGCATCCTCAAAGCCGACCATTTCGCGTTCAGCTTCCGTGCGGAGGAGTTCGCTCTTCCTCACCTCGATACGACGCTTCAGAGTATCCAAACTCCGGCAAACGCAGCGATGCTAGGGGCTATCCTAGCCGGCCAAAGTCGAAAAGTTATGCTGGTCGAGAGCGTCGAACGGCTCTTAGAAAAATCTACTCGCGATGCTTTTACCGATCTTCTGAGGCGTGCGGCTAAAGACAAGAGTTGGTGCCTAGTCCTGACCTGCCGCGACTACTCAACTGACCTCGTCCGGTCTGCCTTCTTGGAGTCTGCACAAGTCATCCACTCCGTCGTTACGGTTCCGCCACTGGACGATGAGGAGTTGGAGAAAGTCAAAGCGGTTCACCCGTCACTGTCCCGGCCACTAGCCAATACAGCGCTTCGTTGGGTTCTGAGTAATCCTTATGTTCTCGACAAGGCTCTGCAGATCCAGTGGTCAGAGGAGCGGCCGTTACCTCAGAGTGAACGGGAACTCAGGACGCTCTTCTGGAGAGAGATTGTTCGAGCCGATCATCTCTCTGCGCATGGGATGCCGCGCCGACGGGACGACGTGTTTGTGCAGATTGCATTGCGACGGGCACAGCAGCTCACTCTATACGCCGATTGTGGCGATCTCGATTCGGAAGTCGCTGATGGCCTCCGACACGACTCCCTCATAGTGTTTTCCCAACAAAGCGATAGGCTTGTAGCACCGGCTCACGATGTCCTCGAAGACTGGGCGATCTTGCATTGGATACAAGAACAGTATGTGGTTCACGAAGAGTCGGTCCAAGAGCTATCCGCCGCAATTGGGACACATCCTGCCGTGCGCCGGACGTACCGCAAATGGGTGACTGAGCTTGTAGAGGCGAACCCTGAGGCTGCGGATGGGCTGTTCCAAGCTGCTGTTTGTGAGGACAAAATTTCTGCTCAGTTTCGTGATGATACGCTCGTCTCGCTCCTGCGTTCATCATCCTCGGCGGTGCTTCTGGAAAGGCATCGTGCGGAACTTTTAGCGAACGATAATCAGCTTTTCCGTCAGGTGATTCATATACTGCGGGTCGCGTGTGTGACCACGCCTGCATGGTTGGGAACTTCCGCAGCCGGTCCATCTCTGCTCAACGTACCGGACGGAATAGCTTGGGCGAGCGTCCTGCGGTTGGTACAAGGTAGTCTCACGTCATTTACCCAAGAAGACAGGCCCCTTCTCCTAGGGCTTATTGAGGATTGGGCTCGTGGCGTCAGTTTACAAAATCCGTATCCGGCCGGAGCCGAAGCTGTTGCGGTGATCGCACACTGGCTCCTTCCGAGCTTCGATGGCTACAGATCAGGAGACCAGCAGAAACGAATCCTCCAAATAATTGCAAAAATTCCAGACGCTGATCACGATCGGTTCGCCGCCCTTCTGAGCGGGAACCAAGAGACCGAGAAGCGAGACCGGACTACAGAGGAATTCCGAAAGATCATTTTTGAAGGTATGGATGGTGCGCCTGCGGCTCGGGATATGCCTGAACTGGTCGTCTCGGCTGCTAAAGACTATCTGCTATGCTCAGAGGCCGACCTTCAACAAGAATGGAGGCATGGAAGGCCGCTAGGACGGGAGCTTCTGTTCGGCATCAAGCCTACCATGAGCTACGGCTTCTTACCAGCGAGTGCATACCACGGTCCGTTTCTCACGCTCCTTCGCCATCACCGACGCGAGGGGCTCGGCTTAATCATTGAAGTATTCAACCATAGCGCTGAGTGGTATGCACAACGCATAGTGCAATCGGAGTATGTCGAGCCTCACTTCGATATAACGCTGACATTCACGGATGGAACATCGCGGAAACAGTGGTGTGACCGCAAGTTTTGGCACCTGTACCGAGGAATGTCGGGTCCGTATGTCCTACAATCTATCCTGATGGCGTTGGAACACTGGCTGCTGGAATTGGCAGAGGCGCGTCCGCACGAACTCGATAGAATCCTCATAGATATTCTTCAAAAGAGCGACTCTGCTGCGCTCACCGCAGTTATAGCAAGCGTCGCAACGGCTTTTCCACATATGACGGGCGAGATCCTCTTAGTCCTGCTCCAATCTCGCCCGTGCATCGAACTCGACCACTATCGGCTCATATCTGAGTCGCGTGCATCTTCTATGCTGAAATTCACGTCTCAATTAGACGCTTTAAATAAAGCCTACGAAGAGGAACGAAAAAAGGCGAACACGCTTCCTCACCGCCAGCGCGATCTTGAGTTGGTGAGCCTTTATCTACAAAGGGGTCCGTTCGCGTCTCGTGTACACGAATTGCTTGATAGGCACCGTTCAGAAATGCCACCATTGGAGGAACAAAACGAGGTAGATCGAATCTGGCGGCTCGCGCTCCAGCGTATGGACTTGAGGCAGTACACAGTTTCAGAGCACATAGCCGAAGCCCCTGTAGATTCTGAAGACCGCGTCTCCTCTGAAGATAGCAGAAAGTACATTCGCCTTGACCCCAACGAACCAGAACCTGATGTCAAGGAGATGGTGGAGCAAAATGCCTCATGGTTTCAAGCTATAAATGACAGGTTAAGGCTTTCGGGGTGGGGACGTAGTGTTTTCGACCGTGAGACAAGTACTATATACCATCCTGCTCAATGGCGACAGATACTACAGGAAGCTCAAGCAGTTGGCGAGGATAGCGACGAGGAGGACGATTTGTACCGAGGAGGGCCTGGGATTGTCTCTGCTGTCTGCATTCGCGATCACTGGGAGGAGATGTCGGACGACGAAAGAGAGTGGTGTGTGGACACCATCTGCTCGGAGGTGGAGCGTAAAGGCTATCACTGGAACGAGCCTGCGCGTATTGAAGAGGACAGTATGTCTGTTGATCGGCGATGCGCTTATGTGATGCCCCTGCTGTTGGAAAAGTCGCTATCTGAGGCCCAGCAAGTCTGTGCCCGTCAGATGCTCGTACTCGCCTTGACTCACGCGATTGATGAGGTTCGCTGGTATGCAGCGTCGGGCATTGGCAGATACTTGTGGGCAATAGATCGGGAGTTGGCTATACGTTGTGTAAATGCCCTCGCAACAGAGGCTATGCTGGTGCAAGACGAAGCCGACGCCGATTCAAAACGCCCTCGTCCAGATGAGTTCTCACATGGACGGCCAATTGACGACATTAAGGCCGAGTTTGCACCTGTCGTTAGAGAGCGTTTTGATAAAGAAGATGGGATTTCTGACGATGCACACCGGAAATTCGACTCAACTCGGGAGGTTGGCGCAGAGGCCAACAGGCAGATCATAGCAATCTTGGGCCGAGCACCGACCGAGCCTGTGGCAATTGAGGCGTTCGAGCGACTTGCACACACGCTCGTCGGGTGGTGGAACGCTGATAAGACAGAGCGTACTCCATTGGGACTCCTGTCGGACTTTCTTCTCCGAACCTCATTGGAAGTCGCGACCTCGATTCTCCAGCCTATTTTGGACGCCATAGATCGTCACCCAAGAGAAGTTCACGGGATTCTCCGCGAGTTAATCGACTTCGAGAATTGCGAACCAAACACCGCGCAATTCTGGTCGCTTTGGAAGCTGTTTGCGGATAAAGTCCGATGTGCCCAATGGCTTGCACAGATTGACGATAGGCACACAAACGGAACAGAAATGGTGTCGGCAATTTTCCTCGGAAATTTGCCGAAGAAGGAAATTCGCCACTGGTCGAGTCTGGATGGCAACTCCAACCATGTCCATGCACTGTTTGAAGATCTGCCTCCTTCTTCGACGGTCTTGGACGCCTACGTTCGATTTCTCTACAACATCGGTGACCAGTCGCTGCCCGATGCGTTCATCCACATCGCAAATCGACTTCAAGAAGGAGACCCTCAGCAGATGATGAGAACGGGAGATACTGTCTTCCGTCTCGAAGTCCTTCTCCAGCGATACGTGTACGGGAGACCTATGGAGCTAAAGCGTCAGCGTGAGCTACGGGAGGCGATTCTCTCTCTACTCGACCTGCTCGTCGAGAATGGTTCGTCCGCCGCCTTTAGGATGCGGGATGATTTCGTGACGCCTGTTTCAATTACATAGGTTGTAGAATCTTCTTGAGGAATACTATCATCCTAACGGAGTAGCATCAGAACAGAGTACGCTCAATACTACAGATAGAAAGATAGAACCAATGCAAACCACCGCTAAGCTGATATGCGGCCCTGCTCAGTCCATGGCGGGAATCGCGGATGAGTCGGTCGATTTGATCGTCACCTCGCCGCCCTATCCAATGGTGGAAATGTGGGATGAGATTTTCTCGCGCCAAGACGAGGACGGTCGCATTGGGGAGCAACTGTCGCGCGGCAATGGACAGGCCGCTTTCGCGCTCATGCACGAGCTGCTCGATGCGGTTTGGCTGGAGTGCAACCGCGTCATGAAGCCAGGGGGCATTGCCTGCGTCAACATTGGCGACGCCACCCGCACTATGGATGGCGACTTCCAGTTATACTCCAATCACTCCCGCATCCTCAGCAGCTTCCTCGGCCAAGGTTTTGCGGCTTTGCCCGATATACTCTGGCGCAAACAGACCAACGCCCCCAACAAATTTATGGGGTCTGGGATGTTGCCCGTAGGGGCGTATGTGACCTATGAGCACGAGTACATTCTCGTGTTTAGAAAAGGGCGGCGGCGAACATTCACAACCGCCGCAGAAAAAGCCAAGCGCCGCGAGAGCGCCTTCTTCTGGGAGGAGCGCAACGTCTGGTTTTCGGACGTGTGGCTCGATGTAAAGGGAACTTCGCAAGGGCTTGTCGATGCGCCGACCCGCGAGCGCAGCGCGGCCTTTCCGTTTGAATTGGCCTACCGGCTCATCTGCATGTTTTCCGTCAAAGAAGACGTGGTGCTCGATCCGTTTGCGGGGACTGGAACGACGCTGGCAGCCGCCCTAACAGCGGGAAGAAACTCGGTCGGGGTGGAGATTGACGAGACGTTGGTAGCGGTCGCGCAAGATATGCTGCGCTCCACACGTTTTGAGGCCAATGAGTACAACCGCGCCCGGCTAACCCAGCACAAGGAGTGGGCTGACGTACGCACGACAGAGAGAGGCCCGTTGAAATACACAAGCCGTCACTACGGATTTCCGGTAATGACGGCTCAAGAACAGGACTTGTTGTTAAACGAAGTTACGGGAATTGCCGGCGAGGCCGACGGCATGACGTTGATAGCTCAGTACAGCGAGAAACCAAACGGCTTGGTCGGTGAATTTTTATCCGCCGACGGCACGGTCGGCGAAGCCCCGCAAATGATGCTGCCGATAGACTGTTAGCATATGCCAGCTCGCCCCTTGATCCGTCCACCGTCCAAAAAAGGGCACCCACAAGGAGTGCCCCTACATCTACATACTAGCGACGTATTCAGGGCTAGGAGATACTACTAATCGGCGTTGCGCTCTTCCGCGTGCAATGTGCTCTGCAGCGCTTCATAGGCTGCTTCGCAATCGGCGAGCGCAGCACTTTGCTCTTTGATCTGTTGGTTCAGCGCTTGCACTTGATCGTCGGTCACGGGGTCGGAACCGGCTTCGAGAAGCTGGTGGACCCGCGCTCCCAGATCCGCTTGGGTGCGGTGGAGTTGGTTTTTGGCAGCGGCGATATCGAGCCGGGCACGCGCTAGACGGGTCAGGTCGCCGGCTTTGTCAGCGGCGGTGGCCGCGCCTTCTTGCAGCCCTTTCACGAGATTGTTCCACAGGTTGTTCACTGAGACCTCGTATGGTTTAAGTGTCTGGTGCCGAGGCGCGGCGCAGTTCGCGGAGGAGCGCCTCTTTGTTGGCCCGCGAAACTTGGCGGCCTTTGAGCTGAGCGTCGGGTAGCTGGCGCACGAGTTGGCGCAGACGGGCGACCGGCAAGCCCTCTAGTTCGTCGGGGGGTGGTTGCGCTGGTGGGGGAGCAGCCTGAGGCTGGTGCAGGAGCAGGTTTTCTACGTCTAAATGGGGGGCGGGAATGACGCGGTGGCTGATCACTTGGCTGACCTTGAGCGCGGCTTCGACGCCGGCTTGCACCGCCACTTGGACGGCGGCAACCTCACCTCTAAAGTGCGTTGAAACCAGCCCGCCGCCGATGGACTTGATGCCGAGGAGTTCGACCGGAGCAGATTTTACGGCCGCGTCGGCTGCTTCGATGACGCCGACGAGACCGCGGGTCTCAATCAGCCCTATGGCAGCCATTGGGCGCGCTTGGCTCGATCAACGAGTGTCGTCGAGAGTGTGGGGGACGAGGGCCAAAAAGCGGGCGCGCTTGATGGCGCGGACGACGCGCGTCTGTTGCTTGCGCGTGGCACCGGTGCGCCGGGCCGATTCGATCTTGCCGGTTGGCGTGATGAACTTGACTAGGACATCGAGGCGCTTGTAGTCGATGTCTTCGGACTTGAGCTTGGCTACGGCCTCTCGGCGCGAGCTGCGAAACTTGTTGATGACGACGCTCCTTTTTAAGGCACCGCTTGGTGCGGGTGCACAAGTTTAAAAGGACAAAAAGTACTGGAGGGGCCGGGGAATGTCAATATATCCCCCGACCCCGACCCTACTCAACGCGGGTTCATTTCGTCGTGGAGCTGGCGCATGATTTGGTGGTGCCCGATGCCCTCGTCCCGGAGTTTTTTATACTTGGCCTCGTCGATGCCGTCGCGCTTGAGAAAGCCGCGGATGTCGTAGCGTCCCTCGACCTCTATGGGTAGGCCGCCCTCCTCGACCATGAGTTGGAGGGGATAGTCTTTTTCTTCTAGCGGCAGGTGGATCACGCGGTTGCGGCGCGCCGACTCGTAGAGGGCCATCATAATTTCCACGGTGTCGCGGGCGGTGGTGCCGGCGTTGCGATGCTCGGCCTTGTGGCCTTCGAGACAGGCGATGAGTTCGCGGACTTGGGCGGCGTTGGTGTTGCCGCCAATGGCCTTGGAGCCTTCGGTGAGCGCGAGATCGACTTCCCGCCAGCCGTTAGAGAAGGCATTCATAATCTGGAGCCGGGTCTCGCTCACCGATAAGAGCCCTTCGCTGCCGCGGATTTCAAAGCAGCCGGCACCAGCCCCTTCGCGCATGAGGTCGGACTGAATGAAAAGCTGGAGATCGCCGGCGAAATGGACCAAACCCATGCAGGCATCTTCGATCATGGTGTCGCGCTCGTAGCGGTCGGTGCGGCGCTCGACTGCGCCCATGACCCATTGGGCGCAGGGATCGCCGAGCACGAAGCGCGAGCCGTCAATGGAGTGCGTACCCCAGTTGGTCAGGCCGTCGGCGACCTTGTTGGTGACGAAGACCGGCTCGCCAATCGCGCCCTCTTCGACTAGTGCCTTGGCCTTTTCCCAACCCGGGGTAAAGCGGCGTTGATGGCTGATGACTAATTGGGTGCCGTGCGCCTCGCAGGCGTCGACCATGGAGTCGGCCGCGGCCATGCCGATGGCCATGGGTTTTTCGCAGATGACGGCGCGGGCACCACCTGCGGCCGCGGCAATGGTGGGTGCTGGATGCAAGAGATGCCAAGTGCAGACGCTGACGATGTCGGGCCGGGCCTTTTCCATCATTTCTTCGACCGTCTCAAATTCCTGTGGGATGCCGTATGCGTCCACGTAGGTTTTGCGGGCCATGGGGACCGGGTCGGCGACGGCGATCACCTCGACCTCGTCCACGAGATTGTAGCCTTCCATGTGGGCGTTGCCGATGGAACCACAGCCGACGATTGCCGCGGTATAGCGTTTCATAGAGCGTATCTCCTTGGCGAAAACGCGATAATGGGTGTACTATGGGACATGGGACATGGGACATGGGACATAATAAAGGATAGGCATTAGGTTATCTTCAAGTCCGCAGGCCGTACCTCCCAAGTCTGCAGGCTGGGAAGCTACCATCAATTATGGAAACCCTATACGTCTCGCCCACTCTCTCCATCCCGCTTTCCGAACTGCGCTTCAAGTTCCACCGCAGTTCTGGACCAGGGGGACAAAACGTCAACAAGCTCAATACCTCCGTCGAGCTACAGTTTGATTTTGTCCACAGTGCGGTACTCAGCGACGAACAGCGCCAGCGGATTGCCGAGAAGCTCGCCGCGCGGCTGAACAGCACAGGTGCGCTGTCGATCCAGTCGGAGCGATTTCGCACTCAGGGACGCAATCGCACCGACTGCCTCAACAAGCTGGCCGCCCTAATCGCCGAGGCGCTCAAAGCGCCGCCCAAACGCAAAAAAACCAAACCCAGCCGCGCCGCCCAATCGCGCCGCCTCGACAGCAAGCGGCGTCATTCAGAGAAAAAAAAGAGTCGCCGAACGCCTTTGGATTGAACGTTTGGCCTTATTGGTGCGTCAAAAGATAGTATTTGCGCATGTTCACTTGGTATTCTATCTTCAACTTTAACGTAAACGTAAAGGTTATTCACTGCGAACATTGGGACCTGAAATGAACGTACAAAAAAAAGAAACAATGTACTCGGCGACCGATCTCTATTGGCGCGATATAAAAGATGCCGAGCCGCTCAGTCGCGAGGAAGAAATTGCCCTCTTCAAACGCGCCAAAACAGGTGATGAAGAGGCGCGTCAGGCACTGGTACAGGCCAATTTGCGCTTTGTGGTTCGCGTCGCCCGCGAGTACCACGAGTCTGGTCTTTCGCTGATCGAGCTGATTTCCGAGGGCAACCTCGGGCTGTTGGAAGCTGTCCAACGCTTCGACGAAACGCGTGGCTTTAAGTTCATCACTTATGCGGTGTGGTGGATCCGCCAAGCCATTCTTCGAGCCTTAGCCGAACACGGCAAAATTGCCCGCCCACCGCTGAGCCGGGTCAGCGACCGGCAGAGGGTCGAAAAGGAGGCCGATGTCCTCGCCCAAGAGCTGGGGCGCCCCCCGACTGTTGAAGAAATCGCTGCCTGCGTCGATTTTTCGACGGAGCGCATCCGCAACGCCTTTGAGATAGGGCAGCCGGATCTGCCCTTGGATGCTCCTGCCTTTGCCGACGGCGAGATGACGTTTGCCCAGACTTTTGTCTCGTCCGAGCCCAGTTCGCACGAGCGCTTTGTCGACAGGGAAATGCGCGCGGCTGTGGCCGATTGTCTGAAGGTGCTTGACTCCCGCGAGTCCCACATTGTCCGCGCTTATTTTGGCCTCGACGACAGCGCGCCCAAGACCTTGGAGGAAATCGGCGAGTCCATGGGCGTCACCCGCGAGCGCGTGCGGCAGTTGCGGAACAGGGCGTTGGAAAAAATGAAAGACGAGTGCGGCGGGCAGTTGATCGAGTTTTCGAACAACTGAGCGGGCGAGTGGCTCATTGCCGGGGGCTGTGCCGCGTCCTTATTATTAAATACCCTTAACGAGAGGACGCTATGGCTCAGCTCCGGCAGAAACTATTGGTGCTCTACGCCCATTCTCCCGATTTGCACAGCCAAACTGTGGCTTGGTCGCTTTACGACGGCGCGGGCGAGGACCGGTCCAGCAGCGGCGACAGCGAGGAACCGCCCTATCCTTCGGTGGTGGCGGCCATGCGAGACGGGTGGCGGGTGGTTCAGTTCCCACAGCAGTACCCGGCCTATCCAGGCATGGAATACAACACATCCTACCTGAAATACGAGTACATCCTCGAAAAAATGGAGGCAGTCGATGGTCGATAAGCAATATCTCCTTACTACCAAGCAGATGGCTCAGTTTGTCGCCGATGGCTTTTTGCGCTTTGACGAGTTGGTGCCCGACGAGTTGAATCGCGCCGCGTGCGCGGAGATGGAAACCGGGGTCCCACGGGGCCGCGCTGGCGCGCCGCTCGCCGAATTGTGGACCGATGCGGCCGCCGGTCAAGTCGTGCGTCTGCCCCAGATTCAGGGGATCATTCACAGCTTAGTCGGCCCCGACCCGCTCTACGACCACCACGCCGTGCATACGGTTGATGCCCACCACGAGCACGGACAGATTTGGCACGCCGACGCGATTATCGACACCCGACTGCACTTTGACATCCAGCTCTTTTACTTTGCCCACGACACGCCGAGGGAGATGGGCGGCACCATGTTCCTGCCCGGTAGTCACTACCGCCGCATCAGCGAGTCGGACATCGCCCGCTATCAAAACTTCCTCGGGCAGATGCCGATGGTCTGCAAGGCCGGTACGGTGGCGGTGGCTCACCACGGCATCTGGCACTGCGCCCAGCCCAATCTAACCGGCCGCAAGCGCTACATGTTCAAGCTGCGGCTCAATCCCACGGTGCGGCAGAAGAAGCTGTGGAATACCGACGATATCGACGACGCGGAGATCCCCGCGCTACTCAACGCCAACCATCGCTGGTACGGCAACGAGGTGCGCTTAGAGGTCGTTAACCGCATCAAGCTGTGGCGCTTCTTGACCGGAGACGAGAACTACGACGTGTCCTACTGGCTGTCGCGGCTGGAGAACGCGCCCGAAAACGAGCTGCGAGCTGCGTGAAGTGAACGCACTCCAAAAGCAAAAGCCGACCCAATAGCTGGGTCGGCTTTTTTGTGTTGACTGTATCGGCCTAGCAGTGCAGTGGCTTACTCTTCCAGAAGGCAAGAGCAATCCAGCGGCTCCGGACTCGTGAAAACCTTACGCGCCAATTTGTCTAAGACCGCCACATCGGTGTGCTGGCGCTCGCCGCGACCGTCGGAGAGCAAAATCGATCCGTGGCGCTGCCAGTTAGCCCAGGGGCCGGTAAAGCGCGGTTCGGCGTCGGCGGCCTCGCGGTAGAACGCCCATTGGGTCACTAACCGCGATTCTTGGTCGATCCAGACCGCGTATTTGTTCTGCGGAGTGACGCCGACGTCTTTGAACGTGAGTTCCAGCACTTCGGCAGGGCGGCCGTCCTCGGTGGCTTCTAGGCCCCGATAGTGCAGGGTGACGCCGGTGTCTTTGAGCTTGTAGGGCATGACCAGCCAGTACGAGTCGTTGATCCAGGCGCGGTAGCTGTGGTCGAGTTTGGCCGCAAGGGTGTCGGGATCGCTGATTTCCGCCCCAGCGACGAAGGCGCGGCCCTCTTTGCTGTGGATATTCATCAGCACCGTCAGATCGTCTTGCTCAAAGCGAATGTCCCCTGTCCACTTGTCCCACACGTGCAAGCGGAAACCGAAAAAGCGCCAAGTGATGTAGCGCGTGGCGTCCCAGTTGGCGCGGCCACCCATCGCAGCCATAACTTCGTCGGCTAGGGCGATGGCTTTGGGGTCGGAATCGGCGGCGTTGAAGCCGGGGGCTGCGGGATTGTCGGCGGCGTGGGCTAGGCCGATGCAAAAGAAGAAGACTAAGAGTAAGCGCAACATAGGGATCCTTATGGTTGCGGGTGGCTGGAGCGTGAAGAGTCTGTCGGCTTCTTAGGAATGCTTAGGTAGAACCTCGGGTAGCAATTTCTCTAACTCTGCTAGTGGAGCTTCCAAGGTCTGGATGGCCTCGGTCCAGAACTGGGTATCTTCGAGGTCGCGGCCCAAGGCTCGACGGGCCACGCCCTCGGCGGTGTCGCTGCCGGTGAGGCGAAGGAATTCCTCGTAGCGGGGAAGAAAGTCGCTGCCCTCTTGTTTAAACATTGAATACAGGCCGCGACTGAGTAGGAAGCCAAAGGTGTAAGGGAAGTTGTAGAAGGTCACGCCGGTGATATAAAAGTGGAGTTTCGACGCCCAGAAGTAGGGGTCTTCGCCCCCCTGTGCGAGCGCGTCGCCAAAGACTTCGCGCTGGGTTTCGACCATCAGTTCTTTGAGGCGGCTGACCGTGAGTTCGCCGTCAGCGCGCTCCTCGTAGAGCTTTTTCTCGAACTGGTAGCGCACGGGGATGTCGAGTAGGAAGATCGCGCCGTGGCCAATCTCTTGGTCGAGGGCACTGGCCTTTTGGGTCGGGCTAAAGGAAGGGTCGGCGAGAATGCCCTCGGTGAGGATCATTTCGCCGAAGGTGGAGGCCGACTCGGCCAGCGTCATCGGGTCGAATTGGGCGTAGGTGCGCATGTCACGCATGATGTAGTTGTGGAAGGCGTGGCCGATCTCGTGGGCGAGCGTGAGCACATCGCCGAGGGTGTCGTTGTAGGTCATATAGACACGGGACTCGCGGGTCAACAGCGAGCCGGTGCAAAAGGCACCAGGCCGCTTGCCGGGGCGAGGTGAGTGCTCGATCCATTGGCGTTCATAGACTTGGTTGAGGAACTCGCCTAGGCGTGGGTAGGCCGCCGCAAAGGAGCGGGCGACGAGGTCCTGTGCCTCATTCCAAGAAAGCTGCCCTTGATCGGGCAGCGGCAGCGGCGCACCCAGATCGTACCAAGCGACGCCTTCGATGCCCATGAGCTGCGACTTGAGGGCGAGAATGCGGCGCGGCAGTTCGATTTGCTCGGCGATAGCCGCGAACATCGCGTCGAGGGTTTTGGGCGAGATCGACGCTTGAAAGCGAGCGACATCGAGAAAGTGGTCCACGCCGCGATGCTGGTTGAGGGTCAGCCGCGTCCCCGAGATGGCGTTGAGCGCAGCGGCGGCGACATCTTCCATGCTTTCCCAAGCCCGGTTGCCGCCATCAAAGGCAGCTTGGCGCACTCGGCGGTCGGGATCTTCCATCAGGGCGCGGCGCTGCGACATGGGGCGGCGCTCGGTGCGGCCGTCGGGAAACGCCATGTCGAATTCGAGCTTGCCGGAGATCGAGTCGTAGAGGCGGCCCCAGGCGTGGAGACCGTCAACGCCGAGGTCGGCCGAGAGCATTTCCTTCTCTGGACTCATGGTGCGCTGTGCGTCTTCGCGCTGGCGGCGGAGGAAGTGGCCGCAGTCGGCCAAGGCAGGTCGTTGGGCGAACTTGGCAAAAATTTCATCTGAGGCATCCTTGAGCGCGCGCAGGAGTTCGACGTCGAGTTTTTCGCTCTCGGCCGCTATCAGGGCAAAGGCGGCCTCCTCGCGGGCGTAGTCCTCATTGCGAGCGTCGGCCGCGGTGAGGCAGCCGAGGTAGGATCCCAGATGAGAGAGGCGGTCAGTCAGGCCCTCAGTCCGGAGGAATATGACCTCCCAAGCGTCGGCATTGTCCTCGGCCAGCGGTGCTAGGGTGGCGGCTTGTTCGCGTGCCGTTGCAATGTCCCTTTGCAGTTCGTCCTTGAATTGCCGCATGGCCGGGCCATCAAATTCAGCGAAATAGCTCGTCAGGTCCCAGTCCATGACTGCTGGAGTAGTGGTCATGGGGCGTTTTCCTTGCTGTGATGTAAGTGATGGGTAAAAATAACAGTGCCCTCTGGTACAAAGGCAAATTGGTCACTAAATGAGGATCTCCCTATATTGGGCACCTCCATCCCGTCCGCTTATTTACAGAGATCCACGATGATCAAATGCGCAACTTCCCTGTGGTCAGCCGATTTGGCCAATCTCGCGGCTGATATCCGTCGCGTCGCACCCTATTCGGAGCGCTTCCACCTCGACGTGGCCGATGGCCATTACTCGCCGACGATGCTGTTTTTCCCAGATCTGGTGGCGGCACTGCGGCCGCATACGGACCGGCCCTTTGAAATGCACCTGATGACCACCGATCCGGCCGCGTGGATCGACCCCTTTGCCGAGGCGGGTGCCGACGCCATTATCATCTGCTTTGACTCGGCCGCTGATCCAGGTGCCGTGCTGGAGGCGATCAAGGCAAGGGGGCTTCAGGCCGGGGTCTCACTGTTGCTGGAAGAAGATATCGACCTACTCGATCCCTATTGGCCACTATTGGATGTGCTGACGCTGCTGAACACAGCTGTCGGGATCAAGGGTGCCGATATGGACCCGCAGGCACCCACTAGGATTCGCCGGGCTAGGAACGAGATTGACCGTCGCGGCTTGGCGACAGTAGTAGAGGCCGATGGTGGGATTCGCCACCACACTGTGCCGCAGATAGCGCGAGCTGGTGCCGATTATATCGTCCCCGGCTCGCTGATGTTCAAAGAAGAACCAAGCGCGATGCGCGAGTGGCTGGCTGGGCTTGGATAGGTTGGTCAGTTTGTTCCGCTACTAATCAACTCTGCGACGCGCCTAAGCTGTTCGACTACTGCGTCGAGCACCTCGTCTTCCTCAACGCCCGTCTTTATCGCGATGGGGACGTTCATCGTCCCTGGGTAATACTGATCTCTTTCGTCAAGGTCAATGACTCCAGGCGGTTCTTGTTGTCGGAGCGGTTCGAGTGCTCGGCGGAGTCTTTCCATGTTATTACTGGGCCAGGGCCAAAATGTAAGCCAGACAGGAGTCTCTCGATGCTTTGCCCATAAATAAAAAGAAACGCCGAACCATACTTGTTCCTGTCCAAACCGCATATTTCGACCTATGTATTCCTGTGTTATAGCTTTTTGTAGATTCTCCAGAGTTACAAATCCACCTTCTTTTGCCCTTGCGACAGATCTTTCAACGAGGCTATTTAGGCTGCGTATGCGCCTTGGGAATCTTGGGCTGAGTTCGTCTGGTTCCAGCGGTAGGAATGCCTCGCTATCCATTCGCTCGCAGAGTCCCTGTAATTGTTGGATGTCGCATAAAACCGAAGTCTCTGCGTCTTCAGTGTTTCCTCAAGGGCATTCCTTGCCATCTCAGACTTCGACAGGATATACCACAGAGCTCTGACAGCGATGTCTTCAGTGCGGTTGGTGAGTCTCGGAGCGAGATGAGCGAGTAGTGTGTCGTCAGTCATTAGTGAACCTTCGCGAACGAGTAATCAATTTTCTGCCACCAGTTGCTCCGCTAGAGCGTTGACAACAAGTAAGGCGATGGCGTCGCCAGCGTCTGGGTGCGCGACTATGGCGTCGGCGGAACTGGGCGTGGGAATATCCATGCCAGAGCGGGCCATACCCTCTAGGTGAAGGGCAAGAGCCTCGGCAGCCATTTCTCTCGCCTCCTCAAGGGTGCCGCCGGCCGTGATACAGCCAGGCAGATCGGGGAAACTCACTCCGTAGTCGCTGTCTGGTTCCTTGTGGACCAAGCCGATGTACGTTTGCTCCATAGCGATCTCCTCATCGCAATCTAAGTCCGGATTGTTTTTCAATGCTCCGAAGGGTACCAGCCGGAAGATCTCGCCGAGGATGCGGAACGGTCACTCGGCCACGCTTTTCAGGATGCTTCAAGTGATAATGCGATCCGCGAATGCGGTCTATTTCCCAACCGTCCGCACGTAGTCGCCTCAAAACTATCCGGCTGTCCATAGCGATCAGTTCGCGTTTCCTCTTACCCCTCCTTACAGGAGCTTGCAGCCTTCCAGCTCTTTGGTACTCAGGCGGATGCCGCCGGCGCGTAGCCCGCGCACTGGATATTCGCTGATGGGGAAGACCTCGTTGAGCTTGCGGAGGCGCGGCTTGGGCTTGTAGGCGAGGGCGATCTGTTTGTCGGAATCGGTGGTCAGCTTGAGTACCTTGCACTCGGCGGGCACGAGATCGTAGCTGCGGCCTAAGATGAACTTGTCGATTGTGCAGCGCTTGATGTAGGAAGCACCGGCTTTGTCCTTATAGACGACGGTGAAAACAAGGTCTTTGTCGATCAAGCCGCAGTAGAGCATGCCCTTGCCGACGAATAGCTTGTCCGGCGCGTGGACGACCGAGTAGGTGCCGTCCTTGCGGATGGCTAGCACAGCGTCGTAGAGCGATACGTCGCAGAGGGTGGTGCCGCTGATTTGGTGGCCGAGATAGCCGGTCTTTTTGTCGTAGCGGAGCTTGAGGTTGCGATTGGCAGCCGAGCGCGCATCAACTCTTTCGATTTCCACGATTTCGGTGCGGCGCGGGAATTGGCCGCGGTATGTGTCGATGAGGTCTTGGAGAAAGGCGATGGTATAGGGAATAATGCCATCCAAATGTTTCTTGATCTGGCGCAGTCGGGCGCGGATCTCCTTCATCTCTTTTTCAGCGCGATTGATGTCGTAGCGCGAGATGCGGCGGATCGGGATCTTGAGCAGGGTTTCGATATCGTCGTCAGTGATATCGCGCTTGATCTGAGGGGCAAAAGGCCAAAGCCCGGTGCGCACGGCCAAGTCGACCTCGTCCGTGGTGGTCTGCTCCTCAATAGCCTGATAGATGCGGTTTTCGATAAAGATCTGTTCCAAGGTCTTGGCGTGAAGCCTGTCGTTGAGCTGCTCGGCTTCGAGGTGCAGCTCGGCCTTGAGGGTATCGACGAGGCGATCGACGTTGTGTTGTAGGACTTCAGTGGCGCTCATGACTTGGGGGCGATTGTGCTCGTTGATCAGCATCAGATTGGCTGAAATCGACAGCTCGCAATCGGTGAAGGCGTAGAGTGCATCCACGACCTCCTCGGTGTAGGTGCCGCGCGGCAGCTTGATCTCGATCTCAACCTCTTTGGCCGTGTAGTCGCTGATGGCACCGATTTTGATCTTGTTTTTGCGCGCAGCGTCTTCTATGGAAGCGATGAGCTGTTCGGTGGTGGTGCCGAAGGGGAGATCGCGGATGACGATGCGCTTGGGGTCGGCAGTGTCGAGCCGGGCGCGGACTAAGACTTTGCCATTGCCGTCGTTGTATGCGGAGAAATCAGCTAGGCCGCCGGTGGGGAAATCGGGACGGAGCTGGAAGGGGCGGTCTTGCAAATAGGCGATTTGGGCTTCTAACAGTTCAATGAGATTGTGCGGCAGTATCTTGGTCGCTAGGGTGACGGCAATGCCTTCGGCACCTTGGGCCAACAGCACCGGAATTTTGGCGGGGAAAACCATTGGTTCTTGGTTGCGACCGTCGTAGGAATCGACGTAGTCGGTCAGTGCCTTGTTGAAGAGCACTTGTTTGGCCAGTGGTGTGAGCCGGCACTCGATATAGCGGGCGGCGGCGGCTTCGTCGCCTGTGAAGATATTGCCGAAGTTGCCCTGTTTTTCGATGAAGAGGTCCTTGTTGGCCAACAACACGAGCGCGCCGTAGATCGACTGGTCGCCGTGCGGGTGGTACTGCATGGTCTGCCCTACTACATTGGCGACCTTGTGAAACTTGCCGTCGTCGATCTTGTGCAGCGCGTGGAGGATGCGGCGTTGGACGGGTTTGAGCCCGTCGTCGATGTGCGGAATTGCACGATCCCTGATGGAGTAGGAGGCGTATTCGAGGAAGTAGTTGTTGTAGAGACTGTCGATATAGGCCATTAGACTAGATGCTCCATAATGTAGTCACGGCGGTTGGGGGTGTTCTTGCCCATGTAGAACGAGAGGGTCTCGGGGACGGTGTCGAGCGAGCGGACGCCGACTTTGACCAACCGCATGTCGCCGTTGATAAACTGTCCAAACTCCTTGGGGGAAATCTCGCCAAGGCCCTTGAAGCGGGTGATTTCCGCGGTGCCTTTGAGCTTCTTTTCGGCGCGTTGGCGATCACGCTCATCGTAGCAGTAGTGGGTCTCTTGTTTGTTGCGCACCCGGAAGAGCGGGGTTTCGAGGATATAGACGTGACCCGAGGTGACTAGCTCTTCGAAATAGGTGAGGAAGAAGGTCATCAGGATATTGCGGATGTGGAAGCCGTCAACATCTGCGTCGGTAGCCATGACGACTTGGTTGTAACGCAGGTTGTTGATGTCTTCTTCGATCCCGAGGGCCATCATCATATTGTAGAGTTCTTCGTTTTTGTAGATGGAGGCGCGGGTTTTGCCAAAAAGGTTTTGCGGCATGCCCCTGAGGGTGAAGATGGCTTGGGTCTCGGGATCGCGCGAGGAGACGATCGAGCCGGCGGCCGACTGCCCTTCGGCGAGGAAGATCGTCGATTCCTCGCCGCGCTTCTTGTCGCCTTTGTGGTACTTGCAGTCCTTGAGCTGGGGGATTTTGATCTCGATGCGGCGCGCCGCCTCCTTGGCTTCCTTTTTAACCGCGTTTAGCTCTTTGCGCAGCTTTTCGTTGTGGACGATGCGCGCTTCGAGCTTTCGCGCGGTCTCTCGATTTTTGTGCAGGAAGTCGACGATGGCTTCGCGGGTCTCGTTGACGATCCAGCCGCGGATGTCGGTATTGCCGAGCTTGTTTTTGGTCTGTGACTCGAAAACCGGCTCCTTGACCTTGACAGAGACGACGCCAAAGGCCCCGTCGCGGACATCGACGCCGTTAAAGGATTTCTTGTAAAACTCGTTGACGCCTTTGAGCACGCCCTCGCGGAATGCGCTCTGGTGGGTGCCGCCGTCGGCCGTGTACTGGCCGTTGACAAAGGAGCGGTGGGACTCGCCGTAGCTATCGATGTGCGTGAAGGCAAATTCGAGGTACTGGCCCTTGTGGTAAGCGGGCGGGTAGAGTTCTGAATTGCCAGCCTCGCTTTTGAGGAGGTCGAGCAGGCCCTGTTTGGACTCGAATTTTTGGCGGTTGAAATACAGGCGCAGGCCCCGGTTGAGGCAGGCGTAGTTCCACAGTCGGTGCTCGACGAATTCGTGGTTGAAGTCGTATTCGTCAAAGATGTCTGGATCGGGCAAAAACTCGACGTACGTGCCGTCAGGCTCGTTGGGTGCTCGGCTCTTCTTTTGCTTTTTTAGCTCGCCGCGTTCAAAGAGCACTTCAGCGCACCGACCGTCTCGGTAGGAGCGGACGACGAAGTGAGCCGAAAGCGCGTTGACGGCCTTGGTGCCGACGCCGTTGAGCCCCACGCTGAACTGGAAGACGTCGTCGTTGTATTTGGCACCGGTGTTGATGACCGAGACGCACTCTACTACCTTGCCGAGGGGAATGCCGCGGCCGTAGTCGCGGACTTGGACTAGCCCTTGATCGATCTTGACGTCGATCTGCTTGCCACAGCCCATGATGAACTCATCGACGGCATTGTCGATGACCTCCTTGAGCAATACGTAGATGCCGTCGTCGGGATCGGCACCCGAGCCGAGGCGGCCGATGTACATGCCGGTCCGCAGGCGGATGTGCTCAAGTGAAGAGAGGGTTTTGATCTTGCTTTCGTCGTATGTGGCCTTGCCGTTGGCGCGGCCGTTGGTTGTAGTCTTGGCCATTGCTTCCATAAGAGGTTTATATGTAGAACGAGCCGCGATTCCTGAGGGAGGGACGCGACCGGCGGACAATGGGAGACTTAAAATGCAGGAGAAAGCAGAAGCATCAAAGGGGAGCAGGTAGGGGAGACGCTCTCTTTGGTGCGGCTACTAATTTAAGGAATTCTCCACCTGTTTAATATAGTGAACATATATGCAGTTGTCAATTAAATGAGGGTGTGGGTAGCAGCGTCAGTTTGAAAATAAATTTTTTGAAGTTACAAGAAAAATCCCCGTGCCAAATCTATTAGTGCAGGGGTTTTCACCTTGTAAATAAGCGGGCAAGTTTATGGCATGCTTTTGTTTTTATGCACACGTTTTATATTTGACTTTTTCGGGGAGTTCAAACTGACACACTACCCGGGTACGGGTAGCCGCGGTGCCGTAGCTGCTTTTTTCGTGTCCCTTCGGCGACAATGGTGTTGCGGAGACGATACGCTTGGGCGTATTGCCCAGTTGGAGCGGAGACTATTGTCAAAAGAAGTCTTATTGTATAAATCACTTAATTACAATAAGTTAAAGAACAAAAACGACTATTCAGTTGTCCGGTGTACTTCTTGGCATGTTTTTCGCTTTTGTTCCCGCTGAGGCCTCAGTCGTGCTTCAAATCATCAGCAGTATTTAAAACGTGGAAGCAAACAGAAGGTCGGCTGTTGCTGCCATCTCTGCTGTGTCGCATCTCAACCGGCTATCAAACGAATGGCTGATCGAGCCAAGGAGGAAGCAAGATGAAGCTCAGAATCGTATCGAAGCCTTTTGATGGCTATATGTCGCCGGCGAGGAAGAGTCCCGGCACTAATACTAGTACTAACGGTGGCAGTAGCAGCGGTGGTGGCTGTTGCTGCTGCTGCTTTATCGTATTTTTTGCTGCCGAATAAGGGCCGCGAAGCACTTCCGCGTTGCTCAATGACTGTTGCTGCCGTTTTACCATATCTATCACTTGAGCCCTGAACACTAGCAAAAAATAAACGCCGTTATTTCGCAGCATCGTAGTGGCCTGTTTGTTATTGCGGCTGAGGCTATGATGATCCAAATGGTATTCGGTTATTCGGTATTACCCTGCCCGTAGCAGTTTGTATTTATTGCCACGGGCAGGTACTTAACCCCACTTAGTAAATAACCTGATTTCTGCCGTATATGTCGCATCAACAGCCCACGATCAACTGTTTTCAGCAGAGCCACAGCAGCTAAAAGAGAAAATGTCCATGGAAGCCCAAACTGAACTCATTGGCAAGAAATGTCGTTTCGTACTCAATCCCTCGCTCAAGTTCATTTTTTGCGGAGAAGATGAAATTTTAGTACTACACGGCGTGAGATCCAAATTCAACCAAACGATCAGAGATGAAGGCAGAACCCACCTTTTGGGACGGGTGCTCCGTCGTTTGACGTCACCAGCTTCTCTACAAGACCTCCAAGAGCAAGAAGTAATTAGGGAAGGAGAGCTTAAAGATGCGGAAGAGCTCCTCTCGACTCTGGCATCCCAAGGGTTTCTCTCACAAGCTAACGAAAGTCCTATCGTAAGCTATTTGAATGCTGTCGTAGGTAACAACCAAGACCTCGACAATATCTGCATTGGCATCGTAGGGGCCGGTTATCTTGGTAGCCGCGTGGCGGAAGAACTCGCAAAAATTGGGATCGGCCAGATGCACATTCTGGACGATCGATGCATCGAGAAGGTTACTGTTGATCAGGCTCAATTTAACCTATCCCCGACCTATATAGAGAAGGGGCGACCTTATGTTGATTCCTTGGAATCGCATCTGTTAGATCTCGGTTACGATCATCTCAAGACGATCAAAGAACCTTATCATAATCAGGACGCCTTAGAAAACTTACTTAGTGCTTCAAACTTTGTCGTCGCCGCCTCCGAGGTCTTCTCTTCCCATCTCTTTCATACTATAGATATAGCAGCACTTTCCGCCGAAAAGCCGTGGATGTCCGCATTTATGGACGGAAGTGAAGCTTGTATCGGACCTATTTATGTGCCTGGAGAAACGTGCTGCTACAACGAGTTTGAAATCCAATCGGAAGCTACTTTGTCCATTCAGCGTAGCGAGTATTATACCTATAAAGAAGAAATGAATAGGAATGGTCTTTACAGTCATCAGTTTGTGTTCCCACCCTACGCTAGCATAGCTGCCGGTTTTGTGGTAGGCACCACCTCGTCTTTCCTTTTGTCCGGGAAATCTTCTCTAATAGGCCGATGCTTCCGCATCAACTTTGAAAAGCCCTATGTCGATTACGAAGAAATATTAAAACTACCCAGATCCCCTGTATCTGTTGATCTACGCAACGGGTACAGACACATGTTTCTCTAAACCTCTTGCTATCCAAGGCAAAGAGCGTTTCGTCAATCTGATGTAATACCTCCGAACGGAGTACAAAATGACCGCCGAATCTCCTCATATCGCTCCAGATCCTTCTTTGGAACACATCCAGATGTTTCTGGAAGCAGCGATTGTACCTTCTCCTCACAGCATTGATCTAAGCCACTCGGCTGCTTCGGATTATCTTTACCGACAGGTCAAACCAAAGCCGCATGTGGCCGAATTGTACCATGAAAACTCGAAGCTGATCCCCCACTCGACCCTTCAGATTCCCTCTAGTACCTCAATGCTTGAACAGGTGCGCCGATGGTTCTTTGAGACTGCCTATCGCGTTGATGAAGAAACCTTAGTTGACAAGGGAGCTGAGCTGAGAGTTCCTTATGACCAACTACCTGAGTGGCTTCAAGGCCCACTGAATCTCTTTTCCAAACCGGGTTCTCTAGCCAACTTGCTCTATGCCGCCGATCTGCTTGTGCTCCACGATGGAATGCTACTCCGCATAGTCCCAGAGTCGGACTATCTCTGGATTGAGCGTGAAGTAAAAAATGAAGCGACTCTTTTGCCCCGCCTGTTTTGGAAATCCCAGTCTGTACGTCTTGAGGAGTATTCGACTATGTTGATCGTCGTCGCTTGTCCTTGGCGATACATGCTTCTCTACGGTCCCCGGGGCTACCGCCATACCTTGCTTGATATCGGGCGACTGCTCGGATACTTTCAAAATTGGTACAAATCCTACGGACACCCAGTCACAGTCCATCAAGACTTTCTCGATACAAGAGCAGACGAATTTGTACAAGCCGATGGTGTGGAACGGTCTGTTTACGCCCTCCTTACCTTCTCATCCACCACCACCAACACGGATAAATAGACAATGGCCATCAGAGAGGAAGAGTCCGCTGTGGTGGAAATATCGGATCCTGCGCCTCATTCAGAGCTGACGACTACTCTAGAACCGGTGCTGTTGCAAGAACTGAAAAATTTGGAGTCGCAGGAGCAGCAAGTTTTGTGCGAATTCTTGAAGCGCGCCAAACGAGGTAGATCAGGACCTATGGATGAATTAGCTATCGTAGTAAACGGACTAAAAGACTATCTCGTGGAAGATGAGTGGCTGTCCTTGCAAAAAATAAATGAAAAAATCGCGCCGAACCTACACAAAGAATTCGTCGGTTCAAAAAGGATCCAACTGGAGAGAAAATTTTCACCTGTCACTAAATCTATCTCGGAAGTAATCAACAGCCGTGCTTCGGTTCGAGACTTTAGGAGATCAACTCTATCGCTCGGAAAACTGAGTGCATTATTAGGGCAATCTTGTGGTGTACGGGCTACCATATCGGCGTATAATCGTCGCGATGTTACACTACGCAATTTTCCAACTGCTGGCGGACTGCAATGCACAGAATTTTATCTTGTTGTCAACGAAGTCGAAGATATTCCTCAAGGATTGTACCATTACATTTCCACACAAAACTGCCTAGAACTGATTGAGAGGGGGAATTTTAGATGGCGTGCAGCTAATTGTTGTCCTTCTCACGAATGGTTAGCTGAAGCAAGTATAGTCATCTTCATCGCACCTGACATATCGCGGCTCATATGGAAATATGGTGCTTATAAGTCATATCGATTGGCCCTTCTTGAAACTGGTGTCGTAAGCCAGAATTTACATCTTGTCGCCACGGCACTTGAGTTAGGGTCATGTATGATATTTGGCTTTGACGATGAAATTACGGACTCCTTTTTAAGGTTGGATGGATGCAGAGAATTTACAACTCTAATGGTTGCTTTTGGAAATAAAATAGATAAAGAATCACTGCTTCAAAAATTCACTGATAGAATCAGTTGAGGATTGCATAAAATGGCCCTTTTAAATAGAACTATTTGGCTGAGTAGTTTCGTCGCCCTCTGGATCATCGAGTGCAAGTTGTTTTTGCGTCAACCTACTGCTGCTTTTTTTACATTTGTATTCCCCGTTTTGGTCTTTTTCATGTTCGGTTCTCTCTTTGGAGAAGCTCCGATGTGGGACCGTCACGATGTGCGCTATATTGATTTTTACGCCCCAGCGCTCATGGCTGCATATATCGGCCAAGCCGGCTTGACTAATCTCACGAACTTCTTAGCTGAATACCGTCTGATTGGTATTCTCAAGCGCTATGTAGTCAGTCCGCTCTCGCTTGGGTTCTATCTATGCGTACACACTGTAATGCAGGCTGTCATATTTATTTTTTCTTCTTTGATTTTGCTCTTGGCCGCAGAATGCGTTTTCGACATCCATTTCCATGGACACTGGGCAATTGTCCTGTTTGTGGGAATAGTCTGTATTGCCTGCTTTTTTACCTTAGGATTCTTGATAAGTGGGCTTTTCAAATCTTCAAGAAGCATTCATGCCTTAGGACAGTTTTTGTTTCTCGTCATGTTTTTTATATCGGGAGCTGCCTTTCCTACGCCAATGTTCCCAAGTTGGCTACAGACCTTAAGTTGGGCCTCTCCTTTAACTCATGTCGTCGCGACCTTTTCCGGTGTCTGGCTAGGGGATCCAATATCTCAGCATGCAAATTCATTACTGTTTCTTACAGCCATAGCCACTCTGTCGTATTTAATTTCTATTCGAATATTCAAGTGGGAGGCGTGAATATCCATCATGACTTCTCTACAATTAAGCTCCACGTACATTAATCCTCATCAAGAAATTTTGCCCAATGTAATGAACGAGAAAGAAGGGAAGGCAATCAGAGAAATGCTATCGTGGTATTCTCCCAACGGTCCGATCCGATATTCGACCATTTACAACGGTGGAACTGGGGTTTCTCAAACCGTCGTCGTTAATAGCAACCATTGGGACACCAACCAAGTCATTCGTCAACTCGTCGGCCTCCCTTCCCTAAATTTGGCATTGAACTCTTCTGTGACTGCAGGGGGCAAAGGCTTTGATCTTCCGTCTTCTTTTTTGTCCGACTTAGGAGAGAGTGTTGAAAGGATGTCTGGCGCATTCGCTTTCTTAAAAGAAAACTTAGATATATGTGCCGGATCGTATAGTTCTCTGCAAAAAGCCGGTCAAAATGCTATTGCGCCGGAAGCAGTTCCCCTGTTTGCAGATGAGCAATACACCTGTTCCGACTTCTTTTTTCAACCCTTTACTCGCGAGTCTGAATTTGACTGGGTCAAGGGACGTCGACTCATCAGCCAAGAAGATATATGGATTCCTCTACAGCTAGTGCTTTTCTTCTATATTCCATCTATTAAGGAATCCTCCATCGGCTATTCATCTTCTTCTGGTATGGCCTCTCATATAGACGAAGCCTTGGCCATTATTGCTGGAGTAACAGAGCTTGTCGAGCGCGATGCCTTGATGCTGTCTTGGTATTCAAATATTCCGCTACGCCGAGTAGAAGTTGACAAGCAGCTCTCTTTCAAGAAGGCTAATAGAGCTTTGGAATATATCGGATCTCTATCTGGTGATGTGAATTTCTGGTTACACGACGTTGGTTTTCCTAAGGTACCCTGCATCTCGGTGACTCAGTTAGTGCCCTACTACAAAAAATTTGCCTATCAAGCTGGATCAGCAGCGTCATTGGATGGAGAGGAGGCCTTTATACAAGCCCTGATGGAATATGGACAGTCTGAACTACAATTGAAGTGTTCTATGTTAGCACCTCAACGAGAGTTTACGAGGGGTGTACAAGCAATATTCGACGCTCCACCAAACAAATCACTAGCTGAAATGCGTACATTTTTGGAAACCATTGGATACTACGGACATGCTGAACATGTTGGACGACTGAAAGACTTTTTCCGTGGTGATGATACAGTGGATCTATTGGAATTACCAAAGGTAAAATTCAAGCGTTCAGAAGAACAATTGGAATATCTCAAAGATATACTTCGACAATATGATATAGATCCGATTGTTATTGACTGTACCCACGGACAGATGTCTCAGGTGAAGGTCGTCAAAGTGTTCATTCCTGAATTAGTACAGCCCCATATCAGTGCATATCCTTACTTAGGCAATCCTCGAATTTACGAACTACCCATGAAAATGGGGTTGAGAGATAAGCCACTTACATTTGAGGATCTCAAACCAGGGCCTGTCCCTTTTCCCTAACTTCAGTCCTGATCTATGTTTTGTTTTGTTTTCGTATTGGCTTATCCAGGCCTCTTTTATTTAGTACATGAAGGTTTATACTTGATAGGTAGCTGGGTATTATCCGAAAAAACGATGGATGCAGCTTTGGATCGCTACGACTTTGTCATGCCGTTGGCATCTCTTATGGGCGTTCTTATTCTAATTCTGAGCTTGTGTACTCCAGCCGTCCGCATTCTGACATCAGCCTTTGAGTGGCCTATGTGGTTCGGTTTTTCAATGTCCTTATCGCTCGGGGTTACGATTTTTTTGGGTATAGGTACAGGTGTGGCCTTTTATTATGCAGAGATTATTGTAGTACGGGCATGGTTGAAACTACGGATGGGAAACAAGCCGCTAGCAAAACAATGGATATTTGGAGAAACTAAACTCATTGTCAGACAGGGGCAAAAACTACCTATAAGTCTGTTATTGGTTTGCATCCTTGGCGAAGCTTTTCTAGAGGAGGTCCTATGGAGAGGTTATTTGGTTTCTTATGCAAACGATGTCTTAAATATGCCTGTACAGTACGCAGTCGTTATTTCGTCCTTTGCATTTGGAATGAATCATCTAGCCTATGGCTTAGCAAATGTGATCTCTAAGACTCTGTTCGGTGTAATTTTGAGCCTTATGTATATCGTCTCCGATAGCCTTTTGCCGTGCATACTGTGCCATCAAACCTTCAATCTTATGGTTTTTAAAATTCGCATCGAATGGAAATCATGACCTCAACTTCGAGTACCTCATCTCCAGACAGGCAGACACCTATCCTGCAGATAAATGCCTTGCACAAAACCTATGGTAAGCTCGTCGCTGTTCAGGACGTTGGTTTTGCCGTATATCCACAACAGGTCTTTTGTCTGGTAGGGCCCAACGGAGCGGGTAAAACGTCTATCATAGATTGCATTGCAGGATTAAAGAAGCCCAACTCTGGAGACATTCACTTGTTTGGTGAAAGTTGCCCCGACCTGCGACGACGCAAGGACATACGCAGTAGAATCGGCATCCAATTTCAAGAAGATTCTCTCTACAATGATATTCGAGTTAAAGAGGCTCTACGCCTTTATGCGAAAATGTATCAGAATCCTGTTGATCCTGATGAATTAATAGACATTTTTGATTTGCAACGCCAGCAGAAGACAGCCTACAAAGACCTGTCAGGAGGAGAAAAGCGCAGGCTGCTCATTGCCATTGCCTTAGTGGGAAAACCTGCGCTACTGATCCTCGATGAGCCGTCGAGTAACTTGGATCCTCATTTGCGTCGGCAGCTCTGGGATGTCCTGAATCACTATCGCACTCAAGGCCTTACCATTATCATGACCACCCACAACATGCAAGAAGCCCAGCAATACAGCGATGTGGTCTGCGTGATGAACCAGGGCGAAATCATTGCTTCTGGTTCGGTACCGCAACTGCTTGAACAGTTTCAGCTAAACCTCAAAGTAGAGGTAGAAACCGAAGTCGATCCCGAAACCTTAGCAGACTGTCCTGGAGTAACCCACGTCGACGGCAGTCCTCAAGGCGTGTGCATATATGGGAAAGATGAGGTGTTTAAGGATGCAGTTATAGACCGTCTTAACAGCTTGAACATACATCAATTCTCCGTAAAAACCGCGGATCTTGAAGATGTGTACCTATTCGCTACGGGAAGTCGATATATGCGCTATAGTCAAAAAGATGCAAAAAATGATCAGAGCATCGAATCTGAGGCTCCTTTCGTCGAGGGCAAACAGCTTCTTCAGCAGGCACTTGATTCTTCCAACTCTGACCAATTATATGAGGCACAGAAACTGTTCAACCGCGCTCGCCAAGACGGCCATCACGAGGAATTTGCACTGTATTATCTGGCTTTGTGCGAATATCGCCTCGCTACGCTCTTTGCGGCCACTCCTGGCGAACAGGCCGAGTGCATCAACCAAGCCATAGAGCATCTCAAAGGGGCTATCGAGTTGGAAGACAACTTCAGCGACGCCCATGCTCTCTTAGCTAGCGTCTATGGTCAAAAGCTTGGCTTGAGGCCTCACTTGGGTATGGCCCTAGGCCCTGAGACCAAAAGAGTTCTTGAAAAATCAAAGCGACTCGATGGCAACAATCCCCGAGTCGTGTTAATAGATGGAATGAGTGACTATTATACTCCTGTTGTGTTTGGCGGCGATAAGCAGCGGGCCATCTCTAAGATAGAGCATGCCCTTGAGCTGTTTGCCAAAGAGGAAATTCGCGATCCTCTCCTACCCTCTTGGGGCTACGACGAAGCCTGTGCTCAATTGGGTATCATGCGTCAAGAGGCCGGAGACATTGAGGGCGCAAGGGAAGCCTTTGTCAAAGCTCTCGAAGTCAACCCCAACAACGGCTGGGTGAAATCCCAGTTGCTACCGGAACTAGACAGTTAATCGCGATGGATAAGAATGTTCTCCTGCAATTCGTCCCTCTCTCCCGCTGTTAGCCGAGCCGTATCGCCGTTGGTCGAAATAGAATAGCACAGCGATGGGCCTCCGGATATCATAGAGCACAAAAGCATCCTATCGCTGGAGACTATTATGCTTATGCGTTCGCTAGGGCTGGTTTCACTTTTTAGCATCTGTTTTTCTTTGCCGACCTTGGCGCAGAGCAAGGCTTTCGTCCAGGGACAGGTCGTCGATGAAACAGAACGACCGATGGCTTTTGTCAATGTACAAATCATCGACATTACCGACGGCGCAGTAACAGGACGAGACGGCCGCTTTGCCTTTTCCACTCAGCACCTTGGCCCACGCGACCTGAGTGCCTCCTTCATCGGCTTTGAACCCGCCCGGAAGACCCTGCACTTGACCGCGGGCGATACCACAACAGTGCGCTTGGTACTGCGGCGCATCCTCATTGAACTCGGTGAAACCGTCGTCACCGTTAGCACCTACACCACCGGAGAGGATGAGACCGTTACCCTTGCCCCCTTAGATGTGGTTACAACGCCTGGAGCTTCCGCCGATATTTTTCGCGCGTTCAAAACCTTTCCCGGCGTTGCCACCGTAGATAATGGTGCTGGTCTTTTTGTTCGGGGGGGCGATGTGAGTGAGACCGTCATCTTGCTCGATCAAGCTACGGTGGTGCATCCCTACAAATACGAATCGCCCACGGGTGGAGTATTCGGCACGATTCCTCCCTTTATGGTGAAGGGTACGGCCTTTTCCACCGGCGGATTCTCCGCCCGCTACGGCAATGCACTCTCTGCGGTACTCGCAATGGAGAGCTTAGACATGCCCCTGCAACGGAGCTATACGCTTGGCTTGGGCCTTGCTGCTGGTGCTGTGGGCCTTGACTTGCCCCTTATTGACGATAAGCTCGGCCTGCGCTTTACGGGGAATCGCAGCTTTACCGATCTCCTGTTCCGCATCAACGGCCACCGCGACAAATTCATTACCACTCCACGAGGGCACGACGGCAACCTCAATTTGATCTACCAATATTCGCCGACCGGACGCCTTGAGTTCTTCAGCTTCGACGCTGGTGATGAGATCGGCGTACAGGTTACAGAGCCTTCGTTTGACGGTCTTTATCGAAACCGCACGGATAGAGCCTTGCACAATCTCCAGTGGACGGATGTATGGGCTGATTGGTTCATACAGACCAGTGCTTCGCTCAATCAGTACAAGACCCGGCGGCAATTGGGCAACCTAGACTTGGCTCCCCGCGACTGGACCGGCAAAATTCGCACAGACTGGGAACGCGTCCTCGGTACCTTCGGAATCTTGCGCCTCGGTGCTGAAATGGAGCACGCTGACAATCGATTCGTGGGCCGCATTCCCCAAGGTGATATCCTCGACCCCGAGGCAGAGGTTTTTGAACTCGACACTTCCTACGGTGCCCGGCGCACTGGTGCCTACTTTGAAGTCGATTTCAAACCCGTACGCCGCATTGTCGCCAATGTCGGGATGCGCGCCGACCACCACAATTTGAGCGACGGTTTTGTCATCGATCCGCGCCTGTCTGCGCGATACCAGTTCTCAGAAGACACAAACGCCCGGCTCGCTTGGGGCATCTATCACCAATTTCCCGCCCCATTTGAATACAACCCCACCAGCGGCAATCCCAATCTGGAGCCCCAACGCGCTCAACACTGGATAGGCGGCCTGCACCACGAACGCGGGGAACTCCTAGTACGGCTGGAGGCTTACTACAAACCCTACCGTAATCTCGTGCTGGATGACCCCGACCTGAACCTTGCAAATGCGGGTAGAGGCCGGGCTTCTGGAGTTGACTTCTTTTGCAAATACGGTGCTTTTCTCAATACGCGCTTGAGTGGGTGGATGGCCTATAGCTTGCTGAGGTCGCGCCGATTGCAGGTGCGCCACCTAGAGTTTGAGATGCTACGCGAAGAAGCCCCTTCACCGTTTGATGTCACGCACAATCTGACCTTGGTTACAAAAATGCAGATCGTCCGCACCCTTAGTGGCGGCCTGACCCTGAAATACGCCACCGGCCGACCCATCACCCCAGTCGTCGGTGCCGTTCCCGTAATAGACAAAAGCTACTACTTGCCCGTGGAAGGACCCGTCGGCTCAGACCGGCTACCGTCCTTTCAACAGATAGATGGGCAGTTGAGCTATGTGCATTTCTTTGGCTCCGGGCACCAAGCGGTCTTCTACTTGGCGGTCAACAATCTGCTCAACCGCACCAATGTGCTCGATTATGATTACAGCATCGACTATACCCAGCGCCAGCCACGCACCACGCTCTTTCGCCGGTCCATTTACTTTGGCACCACTGTCTCCTTGAACTATTGGCCTTAACCAAAGGGGTTATTTATGATACGCTTTCTGCTCTCACTCGCTTTCATTTTCTCAATCACCTATCCCTCCCTCGCCCAATCCGGTGACAGTCTTATCGTCAGTGGAAAACAGATGCTGCAAGCCGGTGAAAATGCGGGCGATCTCGACGCTATGTATGCAGCCAGAGCGACGTTCGAGCGCACCCTAGCCGACACGGGTCTGGTGGCGTGGGGCCACTACTACATCGCTTTGGCCGATTACCGCATTGCCGGCCTATTAGAGGGAGAAAGCAAAGACCAGGCTTCTGAACACCTCAATGCCGCTGTCGAGCACTTGAAAAAGGCTACCGAGCTTGATCCACAAGCGGCCGAAGCATATTCCTTGCTGTCGAGCGTGTACGGGTGGCAAATCGGCCTGAGCCCTATGAAAAGCATGCTCCTGGGCCCCAGAGTAGGAAAGGCCGCCCAGAAAGCCAAGCAACTCGCCCCCGACAATCCGCGCGTGGTACTGAGCGCGGCCATCAGCGATTTTAATACCCCCGAAATGTTTGGTGGAAGCAAAGAAAAGGGCCTGCAAGGGTTCCAGCGCGCCGCCGAACTCTTTGCCCAAGAAGAGCCGACCGATCCCATCCAGCCAGCATGGGGGCACAGGGAAGCCTACGCTTGGCTCGGCATCGCTTACCAAAATCGAGGTGAGCTAGAGTCGGCGCGAGCGGCCTTTGAAAAGGCGCTTGAAATCGATCCAGATTTTGGTTGGGTCAAGGACTGGCTGCTGCCCGGATTGGAAAAAGCCAATTCACCGGATGCGCCATGAGCAAGCGATCACCAGATAGATCAGTTGAGTTGTGAGGAGCGCTAACTGGTTTTGGAGGAGGATCTGCCGCCTCGGGGCCGTCCCCGGCCTCCCCGGCCACGCCCACGTCCTCGGCCGTTGCGTTTGGCGCGAATGTCGTCCAAGTCGGGCGCAGTGCCTTCCCAATGCGCGTGGATGCGGTTGGCGTTGAGCAGGCGCTTGAGGTCGTGGAGGTTGCGGTCGCCGACCAAGGTCAGGGCCATACCCGCCCGGCCCATGCGCCCGGCCCGGCCCGTGCGGTGGGTGTAGATTTCGGCGTTAAAGGGGAAGTCGTAGTTGATGACGTGGGTGACGTGCGAAAAATCCAAGCCGCGCCCGGCCACGTCCGTGGCGACCATAAAGCGGATCTTCTGCTGGCGGAAGCGGCGGAAGATGGAGGTGCGTCGCTCTTGGTCTAGTCCGCCGTGGATGATGTCAACCGAGCGGACGCGCCTTTGTAGGTCGCGGAACAAGTCGGATGCTTTGTCGCGCGAGTTGCAGAAGATGATGCCCTGTTGGATTTCTTGATCCTCAATGTAATCGACGAGTGCGTCACTGCGGCGGCGGGAGACGTGGAGGAAGTGATGGGCGAGCGATTGGGGTGCCCGCTGGTCGCGGTTGAGATGGATGCGCTCGGGCGACTTGAGGTATTGTTGGGTCAGCCGCTCTATCTCCGGGGGCATGGTAGCGGAAAAAAGCAGGGTTTGGTGTTCCTGCATGATGCAGGACAAGATAAAGTCCACGTCTTCGATAAATCCCATCTTGAGCATCTCATCGGCCTCGTCGAGGACCACGGTTTTGACGTGGGTCAGGTCGAGGCTGTGATTCCATATAAAGTCGATGAGACGGCCAGGCGTGGCCACGAGCACGTGAACGCCGTGGTTGAGCTTGGCCTTTTGGATGTCCATGTCAAAGCCGCCGTAGATGGCAAACGGGACCACGCCTGAGTGCTTGGCGGTTTCGTCCACCTCTTGGACGTATTGGAGTGCCAATTCGCGGGTGGGGACCAAGATGAGGGCTTGGATGGCGTTGAGCGACTCGTCTGTAGCTTGGATTAGGGGAATGGCACAAGCGCCGGTCTTGCCAGAGCCGGTTTCGGCTAGGCCCATGACGTCTTTGCCGGCGATAATGTGAGGGATAGTTTGTTCCTGGATGGGCGTCATGTCTTCGTAGCCCATCTCGTCGAGTGCTCTGAGGATGTAGGGTGCTAGATCAAGCTCGGTAAACTGCATAAATCCTATCTATTGGGGGAAAGGGAGGGAAATGCGTGCGGCGGGGTGAGACGCCAGCGAATGCGCGTTAATCATTATAAGTTATAAACTTAGGGAAAAAAGCTAAATGTGCAATAGGCCGCGTTGCGCGGAAGCGGCTGGGGCTTAATTTGTAATCCAATAGATAAGGAGATAAAAGATGACAGACGTGCGGGTGCGCATTGCCCCTTCGCCGACCGGCCCCATGCACGTAGGGACCGCGTATCAAGCGCTATTTGACTGGGTGTGGGCGCGGCAAAATGAAGGGCAGTTTGTGCTGCGCATCGAGGATACCGACCAAGCGCGGTCGCAAAAAAAGTACGAAGATGAGCTCATGCAGTCGTTGCGGTGGTTGGGGCTGGCTTGGGATGAAGGCCCCGATGTGGGCGGCCCCTACGGCCCGTATCGGCAGAGCGAGCGCTTGTCCATCTACGCGGAGTATGCTGCGAAATTGGTGGATAGTGGACACGCCTATCGCTGCTTTTGTACAAGCGAGCGGCTGACCGCACTGCGGAAGGAGCAGCAGGGGCGCAAGGAGCATGTCGGCTACGATGGACATTGCCGGGGGCTGGCTGCCGAAGAGGTAGAGGCCAAGATGCAGGCGGGATGTGCGCACGTGATTCGGTTGGAGATGCCGAAGGAGGGAGCATGTATAGTCGAAGATATGCTCCGGGGGCCGATTTCCCTGGAGTGGGGGAACATGGACGACCAGGTGCTGATGAAGTCCGATGGCTTTCCGACCTACCACTTGGCCGTGGTAGTAGATGATCACTTGATGCGGATCAGCCATGTGATTCGGGGAGAGGAGTGGATCACCTCCACGCCCAAGCACCTCATGCTGTACGAGGCTTTTGGCTGGCCGCCGCCGACGTATATGCACCTGCCGTTACTGCTCAATCCAGACGGCTCCAAGATGTCGAAGCGGCGGAATCCGACCTCGGTGGAGTACTATCGCCGCGCTGGCTACGTGCCGGAGGCCCTGCTCAACTACTTGGCGCTGATGGCTCATCCGCCGATCTGGGACGAAAAATTCACCGTGGAGCAGTTAGCCGAGCATTTCGATCCGGCGAAGATCAATTTGGGCGGCTCCATCTTTGACATAGACAAGCTGGGCTGGCTCAATGGACGCTATCTGCGAGAAGATCGGACGCCGGAAGCCTTGTTGGCGGAGCTAAAGGGGTGGCTGCTCAACGACGAATACGTCGGGCAGATGTTGCCGTTTATGCAGCAGCGGCTGGAGACGCTGGGGGATTTTGTGCCGCGCGTGGCGTTTTTCTTCGCCCGGCAAGTGGAACCAAAGGCCGAGGATTTGGTGCCAAAAAAGCGGGAGGCCGCCGAGGTGGCGCGGATGCTGCAAACAGCCGTGTGGGCTTTGGACGAGGTGGTGGAGTGGGATAAAGACGGCGCGGCCGAGGCCGTGCGCCGGGTGGCTGCGCATTGGGAGTGGCCGGTCCGCGACGTGACTGTCCCGCTCATTGTCGCACTGACTGGCGAGCGGGTGGGGCCGCCGCTGTTTGAATCCGCTGCTCTCTTGGGGCCAGAATTGACTAGGATGCGGCTATTGGACGCTATGAAGGCGTTGGGTGGGCTGTCGAAGAAACAGGCGAGCCGGTTGGAAAAGGGCTGGAAGCGGTGAGATTCTTCGGCGACCCAGATGCGGCTAGTTCAAAACGGACGGCTGCGTCGTGCAGGTCGCCGTCTATCTCGGTCTCCCACCGCAGCATCGCTAGCGGTGGTCGAGCCGGATCGGTGCCCGGTCGCCTTCGCGGATGCAGTAGGACTGATTCATTTCGAGGCCGGTAAATAGTTGCCGCGCGCCCGTGGCCGGCCAAGTAACTTCGACGGCTTCGATGGCCGTGGCTTGTCCTAGACCGATCTCCTGTTGCAGACTTGAACCGCCGAAGCTGGCTCCCGTGCCGACGGTGGCGTAGATGTTCCTCGGCCCCTCCGCGGTCGCGACCTGGATCCTGATGCGTGCTCCCAAGGCGGCGCGATTGGATTGTACCCCTTCCAACAAGAGCGTGATCCAGTGGTTGCCGTGCCCAGGGTTTTCAAAGAGAACATTCTGGAACACGTCTCCGGTATAGGCCCCGCCCAGGACCGCATAGATATCTTGGTCGCCGTCGTTATCGAAGTCGCCAAAGGCCACGCCGTGCCCCTTTTGCAGATGGCCGAAGCCGCCGGAGGTGGTAACGTCCTCAAAGAAGCGCCCGGCGGCATTGCGGAACATGCGGTTGGGCATGACCGAGCGCAGCGAAGGCGACCCCGTGCCGGCGTAAAAATCCAGCCAGCCGTCGTTGTCGAGGTCGCCGAAATCGCAACCCATCGTATAGAGCACCTTGTCAACGCCTGCCTCCGCGCTGAGCTCGGCAAAAGTCCCGTCGCCGTTGTTGCGGTATAGGCGAGGACGCTCGGCCGCGGTAGCCAGCCCCAGATAGTCGGCGGCCACATCGCCGGCGCTGGCCTCGTAGTGGTATCCCGAGACGAAAATGTCCAGCCAGCCGTCGTTGTCGTAATCCCAGAACCAAGCCGGGAAGCTGCCTAGCGGTTCGGTAACGCCTGCTTCCTTGCTCTTGTCGGTAAAGGTCCATCCACCGAACTCGTTGGCACCGTCGTTGGCGAAGAGGAAATTGGTGCCGGTGAGCCGCGAGACGTACAGGTCAATTAGGCCATCGTTGTCGTAATCGCCCCAGGCGGCCCCCTTTACATAGCCGACGACGGCAACCCCGGTTGCTTGTCCTACCTCGGCAAACTGCAAATCCTCTGCCCGCCCGTTGCTGTGAAAAAGTTCACACCGATGGATCCGGCCTCCGTACGACTCATTGCCAACGAAAAGGTCCAACCAGCCGTCGTTGTCGTAGTCGCCCCAGGCGGCGGTTTGCGTCGGGTGGAAGGTGAGCAGGCCGACCTGCTCGGTGACGTCGGCAAAGGTTTCATTGCCGTTGTTGTGCAATAGCGAGTTGGGATGCAGGCCGTCGTCTTCCCACCAGCCCCCGCGCAAAACCAACACGTCTGCATAGCCGTTGTTGTCGTAGTCGGCGTGGACAATTTGCAACCCGCCGACGATCCCGATCAGACCGGCCGCTGCGGTTCGTTCTGCAAAGGTCCTATTGCCGAGGTTGGCAAAATAGCGGATTTGGTCGTTGAGGCCCCAAGACGAGACCATGATATCCAGATGGCCATCACCGTCGAAGTCGTCCATGATGCTGCCACCGGCCATGGAGACCAAATCCAGTCCCAGCGCCGGTGCCACATCGGCGAAGCGCTTGATATCGTAGTCGGAGACAAAAATCTCGGGCGGGACGAGCCATTGCGCTGGCACCTGTTCGGGGTACATGCCCAAGGTCATATAGACGATGTTCAAAAGCCAGCGGACGGTTAGGTCGTCTGGGTGATCCTTCAGATACGCGGCGAATTCCGCCAGTGCCGCCCGCGACCCCCGCTCAATGGTGTGGACTCCGTCGCCGCTGATCGGCAAAAGACACGAGGCCGTTGCGTGTCGAGCGAGACAGTTTTCCTGCTCCCCGAGGCGCATATAGGACAGTCCCAGCAGGACGCGTACGTCCGGGGTTAGTTTGAGATTGATTTGTTGGAGCTGCGGCTGGAGCTTTTCGAACTCGTCAATGGCGGCTTGACTCTGGCCGGCGCGCAACAGCTCCCGCGCCAGATAGGCATTGGCTCGCAGGCGAGCGGCGGTATCGGGTGGCTGCGGCAAGGTCTTGAGGTATTCTACTCGTGCCGCGTTGATGTAGGTGTTAATGGCGGGGTTCAAATTCTGCGCGATCTCCGCCAAGCGAGCGGCCATGCGTTTCGTGCTAGGGGCTTGGTAGGGTACAGGCGGCTCTGGGGTGCAAGACAGTGCGACGAGAGCTACGCCTAGTATGGATCGCATGTTACGGCCCACCGCGCAGCCGCTTGAAGTGCGCCAGCGCCTGCACAGCGCGCAGGGAGTCACCGAGCGCCCGGTAGGCCAAGGCCAAGCCGTAATGGGCGCGGGCATAGCTCGAATCTGCTGCTAGGACCGTGCGAAAGTGGCTCAATGCCTCCTCGGCTGCCCTTTCGCGTAGCGCCACTCCCCCGAGGCCGTGGTAGGCGTCTGCGTATCCTTCCCGGTGATCGAGTGCCGTGGTGAATGCCTTGCGGGCTTGTGCTAGTTCCCCTTTGGCAAAATAGGCATTGCCGAGGTTATACCAAGCGAGAGCGTACTCTTCGTCCAGCGCCAGCGCCTGGCGGAAGGCGGCGATAGCCTCGTCCAAGCGGTCGAGACGGGCGTAGGCATTGCCTAGATTGTGCCAAGCCGGCGCATGGGCGGGGTTGATCGTCAATGCGCGCTGGAAGGACGCGGCCGCTTCGCTTGCCACGCCCAGTCTCGCATAGATCCGGCCCAGTTCAAAGAGCGCCATCGCATCGTGTGGGTTGCCGTCCAGTACTGTTTTCCACCGAAGAATGTCCCCAGAGTACGCATCAATGCGGTTGAAGGCGCGTAGGGCTTCTTCGCTCGCCTTGGCCTTTCCCTGTTTCTGGTAGGTCTGGGATAGGTTGTAATAGGCTTGTGGGTAGAGCATATCGAGGTGAATGGCGCGGCGCAGGGTTTGGGCAGCTAGCTCGTGTTGCCCCAACTTGGTGTGGGCTACCCCGAGCCAGTTAAATGCCGCCGCGGTCGTCGAATCCGCGGCAATGGCTGCCGCAAAGCTCGCCTTGGCCTCCTCGTACCTCCCTAGGCGAAGGTGTGCTCGCCCCAAGCCGATGCGGGGGGCGACCGCTGTTGGTTGCAAGGTCACGGCTCGCTCGAGGAGCGCGGCGGCCTTTTCGCACTGCCCCAGCTTGAGGCAGTACACATCCCCCAGCGCGGTGTACGCCAGGATGTATTTAGAGTCGCTGGCAATGGCCTGTTCCAGCGCCGCCGCTGCCTCTTGGTAGGTGCCCTCTTGGCCGAAGGCCGCGCCGATATTGTAGTGCGAGGGAGCGTGGTTCGGCTCGCTTAAAAGCGCCTGTTGGTAGGCTTGGCGGGCTTCCGCAAAGCGTCGCTGACGCAGATAGACGGCCCCCAGCCCCCGATGCGCGTCCGCACAATCGGCACATCCCTGCACGGCCCGTTGGTATGCTTGGGCGGCTCGATCTAATTCGCCTCCCCTAAACAAGATGTTGCCGATCCCCACCTGCGCTCCGGTGTGGGTGGAATCCAGCGCTTGGGCTAGGCGAAAGAACTGTAGGGCCTCGGGATAGCGGGCCTGTTCGTGGTACACTTGACCGAGCGCGTAATGGGCTTCGGCGTCCGTCGGGTCTTCCGCGACTTGGCGCTGGTAGCGGATCTCCCGCTCGTCTAAGGTCTCTTCGGTGAGTGTACACCCGTTGAGCAGGGCTAGCAGGCAGACAACGGCCCAGTGGTGCGCTCGGGTGCTTTTCCACTGGTTGCGCATACTCAGCCGGAGGAAGGAGGTTCTTCCACTTGGTGGATCTGGTCGATGGGCACTTGTACGAGCGTCTGTACGATCCCGCTGGGCCAGCGGATCTGGACGCGATCCACCTGTTTGCGCTGGCCCAAGCCGAAGTACACCCGCAGATCGTTTTGCGAAAGATAGCTGCTGCCGCTGCGCACCTCCTCGACCTGCACTAAATCGCCGCTTACCACCCGAATCACTGCCCCAATCCCATCCCGGTTGCTAACCCGGCCGACGGTCTTAAAGGCGATCCAGTGGTTGCGCTGGCCGCCGTCGTTGCGCAGCAAAAATGCCCGCTGGTTGTTGTTAGAGACAAAAGCATCTAAGTCGCCGTCGTTGTCGATGTCGGCAAAGGCCGCGCCCCGGCCGACTCCGCCCAAGGCCGTAGTCGGCACGAGCGCAAACCGTCCAGCCCCGTCGTTGGCAAAGAGTTGGTCCGGCTGCGGGTAGGACGCAGCTTGGTCGAACCCCTGCACTTCTGGATGGACGTGGCCATTGGCCAGATAGAGGTCTAGGTCGCCGTCGTTGTCGTAGTCGAAAAAATCCGTGCCAAACGTCAGGGTAGAAAGCGTAGGCTCACCCAACCCCGACGGAAAACTCAAGTCGGCAAATGTGCCGTCGCTATCGTTGCGATAGAAGCGGCAGCTCTCCCATTGGAAGTTGCAGACCACGATATCCAAGTCGCCGTCCCGATCGCAGTCGCCAAAGTCCGTGCCCATGCCGGCCTCGGGACGAGCGCTCTCGCTGAGGGCTACCCCCGCGCTCAAACCCACTTCGGCGAACCGCGCTGCACCGTCGTTGCGGAAGAGAAAATTGGCCTTCATGTCGTTGGCCACATACAGGTCCGCGTCGCCGTCGCCGTCGTAGTCGCCAAAGACGACGCCCAACTGGCGGCCTGCTTCGCTGTACACGCCGGCTGGCTGGGTAATATCGGCGAACTTCCCGCCCTGATCGTTGCGGAAGAGAGCACCGGATTCTCCTTTGTACTGAGTGGGGGCGCAATAGACCGGGACCGCTCCTTGGTGACACCCTTTGTCGTACGCTAAATCGACGAAGACGTTGTTGGCAACATAAAGGTCTAGATCGCCGTCGTTGTCGATGTCGGCAAACGCCGCGCTAGTACTCAGGCGGGGATCGCCGACCCCGGCGTCGGCAGTCTGATCGGCAAAGGTTCCGTCGCCCTGATTGCGATACAGGACGTTGGGACCGAAGTTGGTCACGTACAGGTCTACGTGCCCGTCGTTGTCGATGTCCCCGACGCAGGCACCCATGCCATAGCCCGGATGGCCCGTCCGCGTTTGCGCCGTCACATCGGCAAAGGTTCCGTCGCCTCGGTTGCGATAGAACGCGTTGGTGGGGACATCCTCGGCGACAAAACCCGGCAGCGGCGCGCTGTTGACTGCATAGAGGTCTTGGTCGCCGTCGTTGTCGTAGTCGAGGAAGGCTGCGCCCGACCCATAGGTTTCCACGTAGTAGTAGCGTCCGCTCGCCCCATTCTGATGGTGGAATTCAATGCCCGCCTCCTGTGCCACCTCGACAAATGCCGGTTCGATCTCCGGGTCTGCTGGCCCGCATCCCGCGCTGCCTACAACGAGTAGTACCCACAAAGATAAAACCGCAGTCACGGACTAGTAGGGAGCGTTGGGGTGAGCATGGGCAACCACGAGGGTTGCCCCTACGAATGCGCTGGCAAACAAACAGGTAGGGGCAACCTTTATGGTTGCCCAACATACAAGGGGTGATGTCATGGGCTAGCGGGGCTGGCGTCTAGTCTGCCCAACTGCTCTTCAAACACCACAACTCTATCGGCGTATTGATTCCTGAGCCGGGTGAACAGGGAGTCGAAGAGAGTCTTTTCTTGCCGCTTTTGCACCCACCACCGCGCCCGCGAGGCCGCCTGTGCAAAAGGCGTGGGACGCGGGGGAATGCGCTCCCGCACTTCGAAGATCGAATAACCTTCGTCGAGGGCCACAGGGCCGGTGAGTACTCCTACCGGTGCGGCGACCACTGAATCGTAGAGGGCACCGAAAACCCGCCGCTCGGAGGGGTGGTTGTGGATGTGGTATTGCCCATGCCCTCCCTCGGCATCCGTGCGCAGCGTGTGGCGAGCGGCTAGCGTTTCTAGGCGTTCGCCAGCGCGGACCCGCTGCAAGAGTTGTTCTGCCTCGGCGCGGGTCGCCACTAGCACCTCCGCCATCCGAATTTCTTCCAGTTCCATGAACATTTGCGGATGGTCGTCGTAGTACTGGCGGGCCATGGCGCTGTCAACTTCGGTTCGCTGCACGACCTCTTCTCTGCGGAGAGCTTCGAGCAGCAGCGATTTTTTTTTGTCCTGCAACCAGGCCGCTATGGTCGAATCTTGGTCCAAGCCTTCCTGCAAGGCCGCTTGATAGACGAGGACTCGCGGCAAGAGGTCCCGGTGGACGAACTCGGCAATCCCGCTGCTGTCGAAGGAGACCGAGCGGATGAACCAATAGGCGTTATAGGTTTCGGCGAAATCCAGCAGTGTTACCTGTCCGCCTTTGAAGCGGCAGAGGATCACTTCCTGCTCTTCGGGATCCAACAGCATCCCCCGACCGTCGGATTCGGCCATTCTATCGACCAGTAACCGGATCGCCTCGCCATCTAGCTGTGCGTTTAGTCGGTCTTTGAGCTGTGCGATTAGCTCATTCCAGCGGGTGCGAAACTCATTCCAGTACTGCTCGCGCAAGAAGGCCGCTCGATAGTGCGTAGGTGCTGGGCCTTGAGACAGCACCTTGAAAATCTCGTAGTGTTCCCCCACGAGTAAGGGCTGGCTCAAATCCCCAACCTGTAGGTCGAATACCTGCTCTCCCACTTCTATGGGCAGGCCCACCTCCTCCAAATTGCCGCGTCCGTACCAGGCATCGATCACCCCGCCATGGGCGGCTGATGGTGCGATAGAATACCTGCGGGCCACCTCGGCAAAATTCCACCCCTGCTCCAAGTCGCGCATGGCCTTTTGGGCTTCGGCCGCACTGGCGGTGCGGATATGGGCCAAGCGCAGCATCCGATTCCACTTGCTCGTCGCAAACTCCTGACGCATACCGTCCACTGCGAGATCTACATCCGCGAGAATGGTCCGCACAGCGTATTCATCGACCAGTTTTTTGCGCCGTTCCCGATCCCATTGGCGCACGAACTCCACTGTATGATCCAGCCGCTGCTCCTGCGCCGCGATGAGCATCAACCTCATGTCGATCATCGTCTGCAAGTAGAAGCGCCACGCCTGGAGCCCTTCTTCGGGATCGCGGTAGTTGGCAGTGGACTCCTCGCGGAACTGGCGCAGGTCTGCGAGCTCGATCTGTTCGTCGCCTACCTTGGCGACCACATCGCCATCTACTTGCGGTCCGCATCCGCTCCACCACAGCGACGCGAGGGCAACTCCCACAACGGCCCGAGCGAACACCGTTAGAGCTCCTCGGCGCGGCGTTGCTTGGCCAAGTACACTTCGCGCGTGAATGGGTAGGTGATGTCTATGGTTTCCACTGGCTGATCCCGGTAGTCGAAGCGCAGTACCATCTCTGGAATCCGCACTTCGAACGCTTCGACATCGTTAGCTAGTGGGGCAAAGGCGATGAAGCCTTCGCGTTCTTGGCCGCTGAAGATCATCTCGTCTTCTGGATACAAGGTGCGGAGCAGCAGGTCGCGCCGCTCGCGGAAGGGGAGGAAGGTATTGCCCGCATAGCCTATGGCATAAGGGGCGAAGTACTCGTCTAGCGCCAGCTTGGTGAAGGCTTGGTAGCGCCGGCCATTGGCGCTGGCGATCTCTGTGACGTAGGGATTGAGCCACACCTTGGGGTACGCGTAGTTTTTGACCTTGAGCAGAAAGACCGTAAAGCGGGTGGGATGCTCCTCTTCCCAGCCTGGCTTCCAGTGGCCATAGGTGTAGGGATTGACCGGCGCGAGATAGGGGTTGGGGTCGTGGAAGCCCTCTGGTCGCTGCGAGTGGCTGCCTAGCTGCCGGTTGAGCATGGCCACGGTCAGCGGCAACAAACTCACCTCCAAGCGGTCTTTGACGAAAGTGATGCTGTGGTCGTCGCGGACAACAAAATCCGCTCCCGCCAAATTGGTGGCCGGCAATATGGGGCCGGCAAAGTGGCGATAGCCCAATTTGTGCCCGCATCCTGCGACGAGCAGCGCGGCGCACAGCAGACAGCCTATCCATGCTTTCATTGCGTTTGACTCTTTCTATTCAATAGATCACGGCGACGGGCTGCAACCGCACCGCTCGCCCCTGATCCGTTTCCACTTCCACGCGCGCTAGGTACACGCCTGGGCGGACCAGTTTCCCCGCCGCATCCCGACCGTCCCAATGGACCGCATGGCGTCCTGCGCCCTGCACACTTGGCGGCGCTTGCCATACCGGCCGGCCGTCGAGGGCGTAGAGGCCGACCTGTACTTGGGACGACTCCCGCACTCGGAAGAGGGTGTATTGTATGGACAACAGGTCGTTTACGCCATCGCCTTGAGGAGTAAACGCGCCGTTACCAGCCTCGATGTCTCCTAGTACCCCACCCGAGGAGGTGGCAGATGCCACGACGAGCAACTGGTTGGAACCTAGCTCAGCGCTGACGTCCCCTCCTTCGATGCGCTGCAACAAGCTCGGCTCGTGGCGGTTGAAGACCTCGCCGCCAAATTCGCCAGCCTCGCCGTACAGCACGGCTTCGAGGCCGATGCGCAGCCGCTGATCACCGCTCGGATGCAAGGGGCGAGGCAAGAACACGACAAAGCCGCTTTCTTCGCGCAGCAGGCTATCCGGCTCTACGGCGCTGAGCGGGTCGCCCATCTCCAGATAGCGAAATATAGCTTCCGCCGGTGCCAAAATGCGCACGGCGTCGCAGCCGATGCGGTCCGCGCTGGCAAATTCCACGCCTAGGTCGTACGTGAATGGGGTTTTCGCACCCGCGGGTACGCGCACTTGCCCGCCTTGGGGGTGGGGTTCCTCTGCGAGGACGATCTCGCCGACGACCCGGTCGGCCAGCAGGGGCGCGATCTCGATTTGCAGGGAATCGAGGCGGGCGAATTCCCACAGCGCGTCTGTTTCTAGTTGTACGCGCAATTGAAAGTAGCGACCCCACGGCAGGCGCGGATTCTGGCCCGAATCCTCCAACGGTAGCGACCAAAAGCTCCAGTTTTGCAGGTCTGCGGCCACTGGACCGCGATAGCCGACCGCTATGGTAGCGCCGCGCGTTTCTAGCGGTATTAGTCGATCCCATTGCTTCTTGGTTACCTCTACGTGGGCACCTAGATCGTCAAAGCCGAAATAAGCCGTTGGGGTGTCGTCGCGCCCGGTGCGGATTT
>JAPPEF010000395.1 GCA_028875335.1 Gemmatimonadota bacterium | reverse complement strand
ACGCCAGTAGCGGTTGGGATCTACCGTGTGGCCGCTGCGCGTGCGGAGGATCAATTTGGCACCGGTATCTTGAAAGCCCGACCAGCGGACCTCACCCAGACTGGACGGCTGGCCAAGGTCGAACGCTCCAGAAGCGTACAGAGCGCTGGATACATAACCCTCGCCATAGACTTCCAACTCGGCGATTTCCCAACCCTCTTTTTGGTGGATATTGAGTTGTATCTGGTCGAGCAGGCGGGGGACAAAGTTGATTTCGAGCCGCGGATTTCGGTTGTCGATACCCCGCGCGATCACATTTTTACCCTGTGGCCTTATCGTCCCCTTGGGCAATGAGTACAGGGTATAGCCCTCGATCAAGCGATCGGGATAGTTTGGACGGGGATAAACGACGACCTGATTCACTAGGAAGCGGCCGCCCAAGTCGAGGTACACCAGCGACGACTCCGAGCGCGCGACTAGAACCGCGGGGTCGAGAAAAGTGGTTGAGTCGCCGTCGGCAATCAAATCGATTTCTTCGCCCTTAGTGAGAAAATTGTATTTCCAACTGCCGGGACCGCCGCCCCGGGCAAAGGAAGATACCGCCATATTCTCGTCCGAAGGAATGAATACAGGGATGAGCTGTCCCTCATTGCCGACCTCCAAGCCGACCATCACGCCCTCGGCTCCAGCGGCGAAGTCCTCCCAACTCAACTGGACAAACTCCACGTCCGGATTGTCCGCCAATTCGGGCTGGGGGAGCTCGTAGCCACCAACTCGATAAATGGTGAGCCCCCAAGACAAGTTCGGGATCAGCAAAGACAGCAGTGCTAGGCGGAGCATCGCAGCTTTCATACTTATTGGGTTAAAATGTACTGCCTGGCGCACCGTCTCGGTACACCAGGCAGCGAAAACAACACCGGATATGGAGGATAGCTTAATTGACGAAACCGGCCTTGAGCCGACCCCAAGTCGTGGCTTCAACTGCAGAGGGGATAGCGCCGAAGTCAACGCTCTCATCAATGGGCGACAAGAAGAAGTCGCTGCAGCCATCGGCGTTCCTAAAGCCAATGTCGCTCTGGCTCAGGTTGTAGAAAGCGTCCCAACCGCCGCACTCTTCGCCTTCGCGTGCTTGGCGGCAGCCGACATCGTAATCCATCCAGTTGTAGTGGATACCGATTATATTGTTCTCTTGCATCTCGTGCAGAATCGAGTCTCCAGGACCGGCGGGATTGATGTCGTCGGTAGGAGCCAAACGAATCTCTAGCCAGGTCGTCCCCGGACCGTAGTGGTCGCCCTCAAAGGTGGCCACCGCATTGTACCAGCCCTCCTCGGGCAGCCAAGTCGCTGCGCCCCAGAAGAAGTGGACAATTTCCGATCCCAACAGCGTGTCGCCGATGTTGTTGTAGGTTTCGGTCTGATAGCACTGAGAGCCGTCCAAGCGCTCATCACCCGGATAGCACTCACCTCCACTGTGATCGGCGTCGAGGAGAATTTGCCAGGTATCGCCCGGTCGGTTGATATCGTCGAATACTTGGCTGTAAAAATAGAGCCGGTTGGTCCCCAAGCTGTAGGTCACCGTGGCTTTGGCGTCGAAATTTGACGCGTCTATCTCCCGTCCACCTTGAGTGTCGGGAAACTGCTCGGTGGTCTGCCAATACGCATCGGGGACGATATCGTATTCACTGCCGACGCCGTCCAGTACGGGTTCGAGGCCGGCTGGCCACTGGAAGGCCGGAAAAATGGCACCCTCGGGCGAGTGCGCCGAAATGTTGACCGCTAGGCCCAACGTAAGAGCCACAGCAGCCGTTGTGATGCGACGAGTCATGTCAGTTCCTTTCTCGTAAAACGATAAAATTTGCGTTCTAACTGGAATACTTCTCTGAGCTTGGTGCGTTCTCCTCCTTTCCGCGAGCGAGTGGGACAAAAGCCGATTTTACTGAGATTTCCCAATCTTTACCTCTCCGACTGCAAGGTACGAAATTTAAAAATTAAAAAGCAAGCAAAATAAAAGACCTGCGCTTGAGCAGTCGAAGTCAACGCTTCACTATCCGACCAAATGGTCGAGGCCAAAAGGTATCCAATCGCGCACCAGCCAGCGCTTCACCGCGCCTTTAGGCGTAACTAAAACGCCCGTTTGCTGCCGCCTTCAATTGGTTATAGTTTGCTCAACCACGGCTCGGATCGCTCGACTGCCACCCACTTGAGTCTGCAAAGGAACCGTCATGTACTGCACCATTGTTTTAATACCGTATTTAGCGCTTAGTTGGGCTCTGTCTGCCTGTGCGCCCCAGGACCAATCCCCCGCCGCTGTACAACCGCCCTCCGCGCCGGAGCAAGCCATCCCTCAAATCGCCGTCGCCCAAGTCGGCAGCGATTCTATTTTCACGGTCGAAGTAGAGCGTCTCATTGCTTCTTTAGGCCCGGGTCTAAAATCCAAAGAGAGCGGCGATGCCGCGCGCCGCGACTATCTGCAATCGCTCATAGACCAGAAACTGCTGGCCCACGCGGCCCGCACCCACGGTTTGGACACGGTGCTGACTTTCAAGAACAAACTCGCCTGGAAATTTCGCGAAAAGGTCATCAACACCTACCAAAGCGTCAAAGTAAGTGCTCAGATCGAGATTTCCGACGAAGAACTTGAGGAACTCTTTGTCGCGGGCGACTTCCAGCGCGAAAAGCGCTTGCTCCGCCTCTTGGTCAACACCCGCGACGAAGCAGTGAAATTGCGCCAACAGATAGCCACTGCCGACGACTTCGCCGCCTTGGCCCGGGCCCATTCACTCGACCTACAATCCGCCGATCACGGCGGCGATTTGGGCTATGTCAACCGCGTCGGCGCCGCCAATCACGGCATTCCCGTTCAAGTCTTTGCCAGCCTAGAGCCAGGTTCCCTGTCCGAAATCCTGCCCCTGAGCAAAAATTACCAGCTAATTTTCTGTACCGCTGAACGCCGGGCCGATTTCGCCCGGTATCGCCAAGACCTGTACAAAAATGTGTGGAAAGAGCGCTTCGTCGCCGAGCATCAGGCTCTGATCGAGGAATTGGCGACTTCCTTAAATCTGCGTCTGCACTCCGCTGGTCTGGCCGTCCTCATGGCCCAAGACCCCGCAGTCGAACCGTATCCCAAACTCGCCCCCAAAGAAGGCTCGGCACCATTGTTCATTTTTGACGGCGGCCGCATAACCGCGACTCACTACGTTGAATCTTTCCGCCGCAGCCGCCAAGTGCCAGCCCTCGGCGACAGCTTGCAGATAATCCGCGCGGCCTGGAAATTGCCCATTCCCAAGTCGCTGGTCTGGCACGCGGCCAAAGAGGCCGGCTACATCGAAAGCCCTGCCATGCGCTACTGGAAGCAGCGCAAGACCGAGGAAATGCTCATCCTCGCCCTGCGCCAAAGCGAGATCGGCGACAAAATAACCATAACCGATGCGGCCGTGTCCCAGTACTATCAAGACCATCGGGAACAATTTCGCACCCCGGTGGAATTATGGTTAGACGAACTCTTAGTTGACGACCACGATCAAGCCAAGGCCCTGCGCCAGCGTCTAGACCGCGGCGCAACCATAGCCGATTTGGCCTCCCAGAGCCAGCGCCACGGCGGTCCAGAAGGCCGTGGAAAGATTCACCTCCACTCGTATCAGAAGGCGATCTATGGCGCGCTGGTGGATCATGCTATGGCAGCCGAAATCGGCGTCTTGGTCGGCCCGGTAGCAGTGACCGACGGGTATTCCATTTTCCGCCTCAAAGAGCGCAGCGGCGGGGAAATTCCCCCCTTAAAAGCAGTACACAAGCGCATAGCGGCGATCTTGCGCGTCATAGAGCAAGAACGGCGTTTCAATGAATTGGTCGCCCACTACAGAGAGGAATACGCCAATCAGGTGCGCATCTTTGCAGAAGCAATTCCCCAAATCCAACTCGACCCGCCCGCGCCTTCGAGTTGAGATTGGTAGTCAGGGCTGCTCCACCACCTCCACATAGCGCCCGGTCGGCAGACTCGACAAAACCTGCCGCCGCCCAGAAGGCCAGCGGATTTCCACCTGTTCCACCGCTGCTGACTGCCCTAGGCCGAACAACAAGCGCGGATCGTTTTGGGCCTGGAAACTGTACCCCCGATGGACCTCTCGCACTTGCTCGCTGCCGCCAGCTCGCATTCGCACTTCGGCACCGATGGCTATCCGACCTTCGGCCCCCATCAACCGCAGACCCAACCAGCGGTGATCCGCCTCGCTGTCGTTGCGCAGTAGGGTCGGCGTATCGTTCAAGTTCATAATGAAAAGATCGACATCGCCGTCGTTGTCGTAGTCGCCCACGGCCGCGGCGCGGCTCACCTTCTGCAACTTCCACACGGCCCCGCTCTGCCCTCCCACCTCCCTGAATCGCCCGCCCTCGTTGCGGTAGAGCAAATTGCGCTGCGCGTAGCGCAAATCGGCGTAGCTCTGGTCTAGCTGCGGATAGACGTGCCCGTTGGCGACGAATAAGTCGAGCCAGCCGTCCCGGTCGAAATCGACAAAGGCTGTTCCCCATCCCAAGTAGGGGCCCTCAATTTGGCTCAAGCCGACCTCGCGGGTGCAATCCCGGAAGCGCCAAGTTCCCTCGTTGCAGTACAGGGTGTTGAACTCTTCTGAAAAGTGCGTCGCAAAGAGGTCGAGATCGCCGTCGTGGTCAAAATCGCCAGCGTGCAGTCCCATGCTAGCTTGCGGCAAACCGTCGCCGCTGTACGCGGCCCCGGCCTGGACGGCCACCTGGGCCAAGCGCCAGTCGCCGTCGTTGCGCCAGAGCAGGTTGGGTTCGGTGTCGTTAGCCACGTACAGATCGAGATCGCCGTCGCGGTCCAAGTCGTTGAAGACGACCCCCATCGCCGGGTAGCGCAGGGTGCCAACTCCGGTGGAATCGCTCATGTCCAGAAACGTTCCGTCGCCCCGATTGCGGTAGATCCGGTCCGCCTGCCGACTAGCGTATTCGGGCCCGCAGTACACGTATAGACCTTTATAGTGGCATTTAGAGCCGCCCGCCGGCGGATTGTCCAAGTCGAATTCGAGGTAGTTGGTCACGTACAGATCGAGCCACCCATCGCCATCGACATCCCCAAAGGCGGCGCTAGAGCCCCAGCGCCCATCATCCACTCCAGCAGCAGTGGCAACTTCGGCAAAGCGGCCCGCTCCGTCGTTGCGCCAGAGTTGGTTGGGACCCCAATACGTAACGTACAGATCGACATCGCCGTCGTTGTCGTAGTCCCCCGCAGCGCATCCCATGCCCCAGCCCCCAACGCCTAGATCGGCTTCCACTTGACGGAAAACCCGCGCACCTCCGACACCCAGTTCATTGTGGAAAAGCCGGTTGCGCGCCTCCTCTGGCTGGTATTCCAACCGCGTCCCGTTGACGACGAAAAGATCCTGAAAACCGTCGTTGTCGTAGTCGAGAAAGGCCGCCCCGGTGGACATGGACTCGAGGACATAATTCTGTTCCGGGCTGCCGGAGACATTCCTAAAGTCCAACCCCGCTTCCCGACTGACATCGACGAAGTGAAAGGGGGCCTTTGACGGCTCGCTCTGTTCCCGTCCGGATTGCGCTTGGCAGCCCAGAAGAATGACCGCTAGGACCAGGGAGACCCCTGTGGACATGAGAGCCAGCCTAGGGCACGTACTCGTGCAGATCCGCGATCCAGTTATACCCCTCTCGGTCCTCCCATTTGTGGGCCCCACCCATGACGAAAATTCGCTCGCCTACATTCGCAGTGGCCATCCAGGCTTTTTTCACTGGCATGGGGGTCTCGCTCGACCAAGTGCCGGCGTCGATATCGTACACTTCGACCTCTGTGTGATAGGGCGCTGATCCGCCCCAACCGCCAAAGACGTAGATCTTGCGCCCCACGGCCAAACAGCCCGGATCGCAGCGCGGCGTGGGAATGGGTGGCAGCGGCGACCAGCGGCTAGTATCTGGGTCGAAGACATTGAAGTCGGGCCGGGGTCCGTCGCCGCCGATCCCGGTCGCGGCGTAGATCTTGTCGTCCACCACGGCGACTCCAGGCCCTTGGACTGCTTTGGGCAGGGGCACTCCCAAGGTCCAGCGGGCCGTGGCCGGGTCGAGGACCTCAACGCGGTCCAGGTACGGCTGGCCGATCTCGGGCTCGGCGTTCATGCTGTTGCCGCCGACCGCGTAGATCTTCCCCTTGCAGACAACGGCCACCAGACCAGCCCGTGGTTTGCTCAAGGGTGCGGCTACGGACCAAGTCTGCGTCTTCAGATTCAAAACCTCGACGCTGTCGCGGATTTCAAAGTGATAGTCGTCGCCGGTTTGCTGCTTTTCCTCCTCCGTGCGCACCCGCTTACCGCCACAGGCGTAAATCTCGTCGCCGACTCGCGCCGCGCCGAACCACCCTCGCTGCGTGGGGATGGGCGGTCCCGGTCGCCAAGTGTCGCTGGCTACATCGTAGATTTCAACTACGTGCACCGTATGGTCTCCAGCCCCAGAAATGGCATAGATCTCACCTTCTACAGCAATCGCCTGGAGATCGTGCCGATTGGTCGGCATCGGTGCTTTTTCGATCCACACTCCCATGTGCTCCTCCTGATGAGATCGCGCAGTTAGACTTATGCCGAAAAGATAGGTCAAGCAACGACTAGCTCCAACAGCCACACACCGCGCAGTTGTCTCGCTACCCAAGCCGCTTTATAATGGAGCCATCTCCAATGGGGTGAAGTGACATGAGAGCGTCCATTTTAGCGATATGGGCCGCTATTGTCCTGTGGCCGTGCGACAACTGGGGCTTGACTCTGTACCGAATTGGCGGTCCCCCACCCACACAGATGGAGGGAGTGGACATCGTCCATCTGGCCTGGGAGGAAGCCTTTGCGGGTTTTGACGGGCGGACCGAGGGCTTGCTATTTGAGGGCGGCCAAGCGACGCCCTTTCTGGTCACAGCAGACGATAATTTGGCACTCACTGCCAAGGACCGAGGCGGCGGACCCAAGAGCGCCCGCTTTGGCGTGGGTGGCTTCCTGGAAACTGAGAACGAAGTGAGCGCTGGAATCGCCGACGGCGATTCGACGACAGTGTTCAAAAACACCGATTCGGAGCACGTCGGCGCGCGCGTCGTCCTCATTCTCGACTTGGGGGGGCGCTTCCCAGTCGACCGCGTGCGGTTCTATCCCTCGCCTCAATTTCCCCTGCGCTTCATCGAACAATTCATCCTCACAGCCTACGACGACGACCGCGACGAGGTCATCGTCTCAGAAACGAACAATCGCTCTAGCACTGTCGATCTCCTCTTTCCGCCCCAGGCTGCCGACCGGCTGGTACTGACCATGGCTTTCCGCCAACGCGATTGGGAAGTCGCCGAATTCGAAGCATACGGAGAAGGCTACGTCTTGGAGGGCTTCTACCAAACTCAGATCTTCGACT
>JAPPEF010000197.1 GCA_028875335.1 Gemmatimonadota bacterium | reverse complement strand
CCACCCACAGCGATATATTGGCCTGTCGGCTCCACTTGAGATGCTGTGCGATCACCGCGGGATCGCGATCATCGTACTCGCCCAGCATCGGCAACTGCGGCGGTATCAACTCTTTGCGCATATAGCGACCACCGTGAAAATCACCGCCGTACCAAGGGTAATAATAGACGCCTACGGTATAGGGTGAATCCATCTGGTCTCTATCTGGACTACTCATAGGATCCCCGCCGTTACATGCATTGGGAAACACGAGGAAGATGCTGCATAAAATAGCCAGAAAAAATGGCCTACTAGAAAACATGATTACGCTCAATCCACTTGTCCCGATCCAAGAGAAATACACACCGCTCGGGCAACATGCGGTCTGCAAATTCGCCTCTACCCGGTCCAAGCGGTATGCGCTTCGTCTCCTCGAAACCTAGCCGGTGAAGAAGCCGGACAGACCGTTTGTTTGCAACAACGCATCTGGCTTCAATCTCGTCTAGTCCCAAATCTTCAAAACCTACCTGCAGGATGACCCGGACCGCCTCTGATGCAAAGCCCTGGCCCCAATAAACGGGCGACAACTCGTAGCCTATGTCGCCTCGCCGACTCTCAATACTTTCCGTGCGTACCCCGCAGTCACCAAGTAATACCCCATTTGAGCGGTCCGTGATGGCTAGCTGGAACTTGCATCTCGGACTTTCCTTGGACCATGCGATGCACTTGTCTACAAAGCGGGCACACTCCTCTCTAGTGTAGGGAAGCCGGTAGTAGTATTCCAGATACCTTGGGTCTCTCCTAAACTCGGCGACGGCGTCCACGTCTTGTTTGGTGAACTCCCTCAGGAGCAGGCGTTCAGTCAGCTTCTCCATTGAGGTTGACTTCTCCTACTCTGTTAGAGGTGTAGATTTTCTTCTATCCATATCAGATATCGCTTTAATCTCGCGAGCAATATCCTCTTGATGACGTTCCAATAATGCTTTCTGCTCAGGCCATAAAAAGTCGGGCAGCCGATCAAGTGGGAACCATTTCATCTCATAGTGATAGACTGTATCGGTTGGTGTAGCTTCAATCTGTTCGGTGTGAAACAAGTAGAGATGGATCACGGCCCAAAAGTCTTTATCATAGGTTAAGCGTTCGACGACTTCGAGTTTGTTGACGAGGGTCAAGTCTGTCAGGCCCGTTTCCTCTTTTATTTCACGGTACGCGGCTTTTAGCAGGTCTTCACCCGCTTCGACACCGCCTTTGGGTAAGACATACTCTTCCATATCGCCCTCACGTGTCAGAGCAACGAAGATTTGCTCGTCGTGAAGCCGAACGACTACACCGCCACTGGCTACGCGCTCTGGGACATCGGTTGGTCGTTGATACCAAGATGCATCTATTGCTGTCATGTTATTCCAAATGGATCGCGTGGGCTAGTTCCCGCAGCACATCGACCGCCATAAGCACGTCTTCCCTTCTACAATCGAACTGCCCGACTTGGAAGCGGATGACGAACTGTCCTTCGTGGATTGTCTGCGTCAGGTAAATCCGGCCGTCGTCGTTGACCGCGCGGAGCAGGCGCTCGGTGGCCTCGTTGGCATCCTCGCCGTCCGGGGCATACTGGAACGTGAAAAGCGAAAGATGGCAGTCCGTCGTCAGGCGAAAGCCGTCCAGCAATGCGATCGCCGCGGCGGCCTCCTCAGCCCAGGCAATGTGGTTCCGGATGCGCTGGCGGAGGTCTTCAAGACCGTGTGCGCGCAGCAGGAACCAGAGCTTGAGGGCGCGGAACCGGCGTCCCAAGGGGATCGTCCACTCGCTGTAATTGGTGATCTCGGTTTGGCCAAGGGTTTGCAAGTAATCCGGACGGACGCCGAGGGTGCGAACCTGTGGTTCTGGGTCCGCAAGAAACTGAATCGAGCAGTCGAATTGTGCCCCGAGCCACTTGTGGGGATTGAAGGCAATGCTATCGGCTCCCTCGACGCCCTCCCACAACGCCCGTAGCTCAGGACAGATCATCGCAGAACCGGCCCACGCGGCATCGACGTGGACGTAGAGATCGTGCTCCCGTGCCACTTCAATGGTCTGGTGCACGCGATCGGACGCGCCGATCGACGTGCCCCCAACGCAAAGAACGACGCCGGCCGGGAGAAAACCCGCCGCGCGATCCGCGTCGATCGCCCGGCGCAGCGCCTCCGAATCGAGCGCCCAAGAACCATCGGTCGGAACTTTGACCAGATGCTGTTGGCCGATACCGGCGATTCGGATCGCCTTGTCAACCGACGAGTGGGTCTCCGGTGAAGCATAGACCCGAACCTGCTTCTCCCCCACCATGCCAGAGTCGATCCCTCGCCAGCCTAGTGCTCGCTCGCGCATCGTTAATACGGCGCAGACATTGGCCGACGTTCCCGAGTCTTGGATAACGCCTTGGAACCCTTCCGGTAGCCCAAGAGCCTGGCGCATCCAATCGACCATCCGGGTCTCAATTTCCGTAGCTGCAGGTGAGGTCTGCCAGAGCATGCACTGGGCCGCCATGACCGCCGTCAAATTTTCGGCGATCATCGAAACCGGCGCGGCGTTGGCGCTGAAGTACGCAAAGAAACGCCGGTGTTGCCAGTGCGTCATGCCGTCGGGTACGATGCGCTCAAAGTCGGCGAAGATCGTCTCCATATCCACCGGCTCTTCCGGTGGCGCTAACGGTAGCATCGCAGCGATCTCACCCGGCGCAGTCTGCGCCCGAATGGGCCGCTCATCGAGCGTGGCCAAGTACTCGGCACCCCATCGGGCAGCTCGCTCAGCCCAGCGAAAGTAGTCTTCTCGTTTCATCAGACGGAGTGCACGTCGGCTGCTACGTATGGGCCGAGTATTATGGTCTGAGTCGGGGATAAGGTGTTAAGTACCATCGTATTTAATCTTTAATTCACTTTCCATTTCCTAGCTATATACCGGCCGCCCATCCTACTGGGCTGGACCAATCCATAAACCAGTGCGTTGACATAAAGCTGATTAGAAAGGCAAGGAGCATCCAAATTAAATCTTGGTACACCTGTAATAGCTATCAATCGGCCATCAAGTCGCAGAGCCCTGAGAGGACGAACACTGGGGCAGGTTCGATTAGCACGCCGATATTCAGTTACATCGTAATAGGCATGGAAAACGGGATGTCCCAATTCAATTCGCACCGTTTCCAGCCGCTTGTCTACGGTTCGCTCTAACTCGCGCTTTAGATGGTAATACTGCCTTCCATTCAGCAATGCAAAACCGCCTTCCATCAGGTAGCGTATCATAACATCAGTAGATTCCACATCGATGTAGTCCATAGCCAAGAAGGGATACTTCTTCACTTCCTGATAGGTCAGCTTTTGCCGTCCGTAAAACGTAGGGAATCTATGGATGGGGTCAGGTGCGGGCTCCCCTTCGACGGGAATCCACTTGCTTGAACTAGCCCCTAGGTTATACCAGTGGATCTGATTCTCAAAAGGAGGCCATGAAGGCAACCCTTCGCCGCGCTCGATCATCCCCATAGTTCGTGCTAATTCCCTACTTCCGTGCCAGTCCCTCTCCATTTGTGCTAATTTCTTACCTACGTGCCAGTCCCTCGAATTTCTGTAACAAGGTATGTGCAAATACGCCTTCTTCAGTTTCCCAGTGTCCGGATCAATCAAGACGACAGTGCGTTCCCGGGCTTCCGCATCCAATTCCACCAGATCCAAGGGCAACTCGCCAACTTGTTCCAGGTGCCCCAAGCTCGCATCTAGGGTGTCCCGTTCAACCGCTGAAGGCTTCTCCTTTCCCACCAGAGGAAGACCTTCGTCCACTAAGGGAATTTCTACTTCGGGCAGGGAGACCACTTCGCCTGTAGCCAGCTCAATTTCCAAGTCAGGGGGCCCTTCTGCGGCGCGCAAACGCTCCAGTAACTGATGCGGCACTGGGAGCGGAGGCCGCGATTTTAGACGTTCGATCTCCATCCTGCGCACAGGCAACCGGACTCTGAAAACCCGTTCCTCAAAGTCCAGAGGTATGAGGACATGGGCCAACCAGACCCCTAGGCCGTGCAGCAGGGCCGATAACAGAAGAGCAATAGTTACCCGTCGATGTTGCCCTAGGGTTTTCATCATGCGGGTCTAATACACCCATCCGATCTTGAAGTCTGATCCAAATTGCGATGGCGCTTATAGTATCGCCCCTAGATCCCTTCAATCCGCCCAAATTCTTTTAACGCTTTTAGTATCTCAACGGTCAAACAACTCTTCCAATGCTGTTCGGCTTGCTCCCAGACTTCTGGATACTGGCCATACCAGGTCCAAGTAGGAGACCAAGAGCCATCTGAATTTTGATGCTCAATATCAAAATCCAAATTCATATCTACTTCGCTCTTCAGTGTTTCTGCTAGCAACGAGGCGGGCGTAGGAGCTAACCAGAGCGGTCTGGCAGAGGGTTGCATCAATTCTTCCGGCGTATGAGCGACGACGGAGTGCGCTCTCTGAATTAGTATTTCCACCAACGCATCTTTCGCGGATTGGGGCAGGTTAGCCGTTTCAATCAGATGAACACAGCAGATAAAATCGTACATGTTCATCTCATCTGGTAATGTTCTTATATGCTCTATGACCTCTACCGTGAGCTGTTTAGTCAGGTCTGTAGGTGCCAACTCGTGATATTCATGTAGATAGCCGACGACCTCCGCACGAGGATTGGCCAGGAAATTGCCAAAAGTATCCGCTGTATTCTCAAAATTCCACCACGGCGCATGGGGGTATTCATCCACCGCTTGCGGGACGATAGGCCATCTGCTCTGGGCCGAGTCGTATTCAGCTAACAAATACTGGATTGCCTTGCGGACAATCTGATCATCACTAGTCGCTCCAACCTCTCTGAGAATGCGCAGCGCAATGGTCGTCGTGATAACAGATGAATCGGGCAATTGGATATCGGGTTCAAGGCCATTGCCGAAACCGCCATCCTGATTCTGATAGCTAGCAAGTTCGTCCAGGACCGCGGCTGGAGTTCCATCATCGAAATGATAAGCTAGGAGCCGTCTTTCTAATTCCCGGCCCCTCTCCATCACGAAAGTTCTTGCTTGCTCGAATGAGTCACTAGTCAACAGCTTCATCTCTCTTAACTCCTACAAATGGATAGTCTTGAGCATTGCTTATTTGAAGTCCAAATACATAAAAGTACATACACCACTGGGATGCACCTCAAATGTACCTTTAGAAAGTACTTCGTTGATTGCCGCCTTGGGGTTAGTCAGGGGAAGTGGATTATGACCATTGAGAATAAGGTCTATATCGAGTGCGTCGAGTCGTTCGTACCTCCGGCGCAGTTCAGTGCGTGACGGCGTGCCCGTGGCTCGTAGGCGGATACCCTTTTCCTGCATCCAGTACGAAACATTGCGTCCCCCCATACCACCTTGCTCATTCTGGCCATAAATGGTGTCGGCATTGATCAGTACTTTCTTACCTTTGGGAGTCTGCCAATACAACCATATTTCGCCGTTCTCATCACCTGATTCAATGGTCTGTATCCCGCCAGGTAGGGGCTGGGCTGCACCATAGCGTGCATTGAGCTTACGACCATACTTCGTGGTTTTCTTAGCCGAGGGAGGACCATATACCGGAGCTCTGTAGCGCCTAGCGGCTTCAGAAATATGCCGCTCGTGCAAAGGAGAGAGACTGAGAATGGCAGCTACCCTACCAGCACGCTGCTTGAGTATCTTGAGCGCTTCGCCCTGCTGTGGGAGCACCGGGTCTGTGATAAGCGTGCCTTCAGGCGTATGCAACATAAAAGACTGCTGTAAGTCGCCGTTTCCCCATGAGGTCCACCGCGTGATTTCAGGCTCTTCTGGGGAGCCCACTTCTACAGAAAAGCCAGTGCCATGTTTGATGACGTATTCCATACGCTTCCCGGAATGTTGTGCGACCTCTATCCGTCGCCGGATGAGCCAATTGCGATCTTGTAGTCGTGCATGTCGGCGAACCCCACCTTTTCTGCCACCCTGACCGATGGTGTGTTCCTTGCCCAGCAGTCCCAGTGGGGATTCACCCCTGAAGCGAGGGCGTGCCTGACAAACTCTCCGGCCACCGCAGTAGCAATGCCCCTTCCCTGGTATGCCTCAATCGTCTCGATACCTATGCCGCACTTGCCTTCGCTCACGTATTCTGCTGTACACCAACAGACAACTGAAGTCCCATCGAGCATGGTGAAGCCGAATCCCTGGTTGAGAAATGTTTCGAAGGATGGCCAGCATCCGAGGATCTCATCTCTGACCAAGCCAATGTGCGCAAAGTCACTTTGGAGCAATTGGGCGTCGATCTGCCTTAGCTCCAGCGGGAGCGATGAGACGGCAATGCTCGATGAACTGTCCCGAACAGAGCAGTAAATCCGTCTTTCCACGTCATTGTCCAAGAGCGAGCCGAAAATCTCCTCCAGCCGGAGGCTCCAAGCATCTGGTGAATAGTAGAGCTTGAAGAACCCGAGTTTTCTCGACTGACCCTCTGGCTGGATTTCAGTCGAGAAGATCGCTCGCAGCCCTTTGTTGACTTCGGCGTCTTCAAAATCCCCTACGAGATAGATACACCGACCTTCCCAAGCTAACACGGTCTTCGGCGTAACTAGATCGTCTGCCCAGACTATAGCAGGGGTTTTGCCATCAATAATGCTATCTACGACGAGGCGGAGGTTGGGAGTGTTAAAATGAGGTCGAATCAACGAAGTCTCTTCATTGTGAAGTCGGTGCATGGTGTCTTACTCTGTCTGCTTTGCTGTAGGCATTCTTGAGGGTCGCATGGCATATAACTGCTTGTACTCGGACAATTGGTTCGGGCAATCGCCCTTATCTGACCCGAAGGTACGTGTCTTTATAAACAGTCGCAACCAAATATCGCGAGGTCGATATATTATACATAACATATTGTAATTTTTACAGATATAGAGATTCTAATGTTCTCGGTATACGGCGGTGCGAAGACAATAATGCCCAGCCAATAATGGGCCGGGCATTTCCTACGGACAGACGATCTCAGGCGACGAATTAGGTATTGAGATCAGGTCCCCAATACTTCCAGAGATTCCTCGGTACGTCATATCGCTTGAGCCTCCGGCCCGGATGCCCCGGCGGTAGAAAGCCTGTCGGAGTGTTGCCTACGTACTCGGGCGGTGACAGCTTCGGGGGCGACCATGGCGTGCCATCCTTGTCGGGAAACATGACCATGGGTGCCTGCTCGCGCATTTCCCTGTGTGAGTACCGTGCAAACTGCGCCACTCGCGGTTGCTTTGACCCCGCCGCGTTAGCCGAGTTGACGTGCGTAGTGAGGCCGTGGAGCAGCATTGCGTCGCCAGCTCGCCCCGTCATACATACCACTTCGCCCACACTGGGGTCCCCCTCTAGGATCGCCAAGTGCCCACCACTCCGCACGGGCTCTGTGAACAGGTACGAGCCGTCGATTTGCTCGGGATGTTCGAGGAAGTATCGGTGGTTCGCCAAGTGCGACCTCGGCCAGTAGGCCGTGCCTCCGCCCGTAGGGCTGCTGACGTCCCAGAACAGCACGACGAAGAACGCCATGAACCCACCGCCCCAGC
>JAPPEF010000277.1:5158-7564 GCA_028875335.1 Gemmatimonadota bacterium | reverse complement strand
CCCTCTACAAAGTGCTCCTGCACAATGCGATCAATCGCCACTTCTGTCAGGTCGCCGTACCAGACACCATCCGGATAAACCGCCATTAACGGCCCGTGATTGCAGGGATAGAGACAGCCGCTTTGCGCCACCAGAACGCGGTCATTGTCGGTGAGCTTGTGGGCTTTGAGTCGTTCCCGCAGGTGGGTGGAGAACTGATCTGCACCGGCGGCGGTGCAGCGCGGCCCGCGGCAGAAAATGACGTGGTGCGAATGCCCCGGTAACTTGGACCAGCCCGCGGGATCAGTCGCCCAGTTTTCTGGAGGCGTCTCTCCAACATTGCGGATGTAGACGCTAGGTGTTTGCAGCGCCTGTACCACGGCTGTGCCCATCGCCTCGTGTTCGCTTATCGGCTCGGCCAAACAGATTGTAACACCGTTAGCGTGCCATTGACTATGCCAACGTTTCATCACCTTGGCCAGCCAGCGTTGCAGGTTATCATCGCCGGGAAAAAATATGGGCAAAACGGTGATGTGCCGAACGCCCGCCTCCGCGCACTGTTGCAACGCCCCCGGCAGCGAGGGCTCCCCTTTCTCTACCATCGCGCCTAAAACGAAAATATCCGACCGGGCTGCTTGAAGTGAGGCAACCACTTTGTTCAACTGCTTTTGCGGCGCGTGGCTGTAGCCGCCCCGGCTGAGCAGGATTACAGCTTGCGTGGTCTGTGTCATACAACTTGCCCCTTGTTGTCTCCATTCAAGCGATGCCCCACTTTTTCCGGGAAAAACGCAATCGTTAGCTTGCCCGTGAGGGGATGGGTGGATACTTCTGACCACACGTCGTAAACATCGCGGATCAAATCGGGACGTAGCACAGCTTCCGGAGTGCCTGAGGCCACCATCCGGCCCGCCTTGAGCACGTACAGACGGTCACAGTAGAAGGCCGCCAGATTGAGTTCGTGCAGGGCGGCGACGGTGGTGACGCCCAGGTTTTTGATCAGCTCGAGAATTTCAAGCTGGTAGTGAATATCCAGATGGTTGGTGGGCTCATCCAGCACCAGAACCCTGGCTTGCTGGACCAAGGCGCGAGCAATCAGCACCCGCTGCTTTTCGCCGCCGGACAGGGTGAGGAAGGATCGCTGGGCAAAATCGGTCATATCAACCCGGGCCAGGGCGTCATCGACCAGTTGAAAATCGCGAATGGTGTCCCGGTCGAACATGCCCTTGTGCGGGTTGCGGCCCATCATCACAATTTCGTTGACCGAAAAATCAAAGTCTCCTGTGCGCTCCTGCATCACTACAGCCATTTGTCGGGCGACCTCGCGGGGGGCAATATGCCACACATTGGCACCATCCAGCTCGATGACGCCGGCATCGGGTTGGAGAATGCGGTAGATGGTGCGCAGCAGGCTGGATTTACCGCTGCCGTTGGGACCAAGCAGGCCCACAAACTCACCTTCGGCCACGGCCAGCGTCACCGCATCAACAATTTGTTTGGCTTCAACCGACCAGCTTACGTTTTCTGCTTGCAGGTTCATTACATGCCTCCCCGCTCTTTCATCTGTCGGTGTAGCAGCCACAGAAAGAAGGGGCCGCCCAGCAACGAAGTGATGACGCCCACCGGCAACTCGACCGGATCAAAGGCGGTGCGGGCGATAACATCAACCAAAATCAAGAAGATACTGCCCACAAAAATGGAGACCGGCAGCACCCGGCGGTGGTCGGTGCCGACCATAAGCCGCACAATGTGGGGGATCATCAGGCCGATAAAGCCAATCGCGCCACTGACGGCTACCATTACGCCCGTAACCAGCGAAACCACCCCAAAAAGCGAGCGGCGAAAGCGGGTCAGGTCAACACCCAGCGTGGCCGCAGTTTCATCGCCTACAATGAGCGCATTGAGGCCGCGCGCCTGTAGCACAAGATAGACGCTGCCAAAGAAGAGTACCGCCGTCGGCAGGGTCAGTTCCTCCCAGTCGGTGCCGGCTAGGCTACCCAACAGCCAAGCCAGCACGGCCCGGGCCAGTTCCCGGTTATCGGAGGTGAGGGTGATGAAACTGGTGAGGCCGGAAAAGAAGTAGGCCACCGCTACCCCGGCCAAAATGAGCCGAGCTGGATTCAGCCGACCGTTGCTTTGGGCCAGCAGAAAGACAATAAGAAAGGTGAGGATGGCACCGAGAAACGCGCCGACGGAAATGGCGTAAATACCGGCAAATGCAAATGCGCCAAAGGCCAGCACCATCACCGCACCTACCGATGCCCCGGATGAGATGCCCAAAATGTAGGGATCGGCCAGGGGATTGCGTACCAGGGCCTGCATTGTTACCCCCACCACGGCCAGCCCCGCCCCCACAAAAACGCCTATTAGCACTCGCGGAAAGCGGATTAGCCAGATGATGTTAAATTGTGCCTTGGTCCAGTTTGCCTC
>JAPPEF010000277.1:0-4468 GCA_028875335.1 Gemmatimonadota bacterium | reverse complement strand
TTTACTCAAACTTATCCGGGTACAGACCTTTAGCTACATCTTCAACGGCAGCCACATTGCGAATGCCGAGCGTGGTCGCGCTGAACGGCACGATGATGAAGCGCTTGTTCTGCACGGCGGTGATGTCGGCGTAGACCGGGTTGGTGGTGAGCAGCTCGATTTTTTCATCAGCAGTCGACCGGTCGGCTTCGATGATGACTATGGCCTCTGGGTCGCGGTCAACCACTTCTTCCCAACTGACGGTGGCCCAGTTGCCCTCCGCATCGGCAAAGATGTTTTCGGCGCCCACCTGGCGAATGATCTCGTTGGGGGTGCCACAGCAAGCCCCGGCAAAGACATCGTCGGTGCCGCTGTCGTACCAGAAGATTTTTACCGGTTCAGCATCGTCGCCAATCGTTTCGGTCACTGCTTCCAGCCGGGCCTGCATCTCGGCTACCAACGCCTCGCCCCGGTCCGGCACGCCAAAGATGGCGGCGATGTCTTTGATTTCGGCGTAGATGGTTGCCATGGTGGCGGACTCCGGACGGAGCGCCTCGTCTTCGCAGGAAACCACCGACAGGTAGGCGTTGATCCCCAGACCCATCAGCTCTTCACGCGGCCCAGCGGCTTCATCGCCAAAGGCGCTACGATACGCGCCGTAAACAAAGTCCGGCTCGCCGGCAAAGAGAATTTCCTGCGAGGGGTACTCCTCGGCCAGCACGGGCACGCTGTTGTAGGCCTCGGCCAGCGACGGCAGGATTTCGTCATCCATATAGGCGGTGCCAACCATTTTGTCTGCCAGACCCAGTACCAGCATCACTTCGGTGGAGGCCTGATTCATAGTGATGCCTCGCTCTGGCGGGGCATCATAGGTGTAGGTCAGCCCGCAGTTGTCGATGGTCAGCGGGTATTCCGTCTTTAACGACTCGGCGGCGTCTGTGGCAGCTTCCTGGCTGCTAGACTTGCCTGAGTAAAAGGCTTCGGCTAGGGCGCGGGTGCTAGCCACGTTGCGCGGCCCGGGGGTGGCTTCGGCGTAGGTTAGCACCACGAATCTATCGTTTTTAATGGCATCAACATCGGCCAATTCAGCCTGACTTTTCAAAAAGTTAATTTTGCCCTGGGCGTCCGGCTCATCATAGTCGATGATGACGATGTGCTCGGGGTTGCGGTCAACCACGTCTTCCCAATTAACGCGCGTCCAACTGCTTTCTACATCGTTAAAAATGTTGGTGCCACCAGCGGCTTCGATCATCGCGTTGGGCATGGCAAACTTCGCCGCAGTCAGCGGAGTATCTTCGCCACTGTCGTAAACAAATACCCGTAGCGGATCATCAACCGCACCGATAACCTGCTCAATTTCAGTCAGTTCAGCCCGATATTGTTCTACCTTTACTTGGGCCTGGGCTTCTACGCCAAAAATACGGCCAATATTGAGCAAGTCGGTGAAGGTGTCTTCCAAACTCACCTGCTCGCGCGCCATTATGCGAATACACGACTCTGTCAGTACGTAAGATCTAATACCGTACTGCTCCAACTCAGCCGGAGTAATGCCTGTCTCTGCGGAAAAACCGTAGTTCCACCCGGCAAAGAAAAAGTCCGGCTCGGCGCCCACTAATACTTCCAGATCAATGTACTTGGGCGAAAGCTGGGGTACATCTTCCAGCAGTTGGCGATAATTCGCCCCAACATCGCGGACATCGCTAACGCCGCTGTAGCCAACAAGCTTATCTTTCAACCCGACATCCAGAAAAATTTCGGTAATGTTGACATCGTTGGTGACGGCTCGCTCCGGCGGTGCATCAAAGGTGACCGGCTCACCGCAGACTTCCACGGTGACCGGGAAATCTTCCAAGTTGGCCTCCGTGGCGGCCGCTATCTCCTCCTCCGTATTGGCATCTTCTGCTGTGCTTTCTGCTGCGGCTGGAGCAGAAAGCACAGCAGGCTCTGGTGGGGCAGCCTCGGGCGCTGCGCCACCACACGCCGCCAGAACTAGGACGATTAAACGATAAGCAGTCTCTGCGCTACACATGTTACATTTTATAGTCTGCCGCTATAGCTGAAGGTCAGGAGGAAATTGCGCGTTTTGCCCGGGAAAAACTGGTTGCCGAAGATGGCGTCGGTGAAATGGGTTTCATCGAACAGATTGTTGATATTGAACTGCACCTGCACCTGCCGGAAACGGTAAAACACAACTGCGTCAACCAGGGTATAGGCAGGCAAGGCGTAGGTGTTATTGCGCGCTGTGAAATTCTCGCCGACGTGATTCATACCTAAGCCAAGCCCCAGACCGCGCAGATTTTCGACAGGTACGTCGTATTGCGCCCAGAAATTCAACAGGTGTTTCGGAGCGTAACGAACTCGATTGCCGGCATTCGGGTTGGTCTGATCGGAAGAATCGAAACCTTTATACTGGGCATCGGTGTAGGCATAGCCGGCGTTCATATGCATCCCGTTTACAGGGGCCGCCTGAAAATCGATTTCGACTCCTTTGGAATCGGCCGCGCCAATACGTTCGTACACGCCGCCGCCAAGGGATTCAACCAGATCTTGCTTCAGTAAGTAGAAAGTGCTCAAGTTCAATGAAAACCATTTCCCTTCCGCACGCAGGCCAAGCTCGGACTGGTAGCCGTTTTCAGGATCGAAAATCTCACCATCTCCGGTAATTCGGCGGGAGGGCTTGAAATAGGTGGAGTAAGAGCCATAAAACGACACGGGCTCGGACAATTGATAAACCAGCCCACCGCGAAAGGTCGGTGTGGTTGCGGGTACCTTTGTCCGCTCGCCGCGTTCCGTGATGTTGCGATCGGTATCGACCAGATCGGTGAAATACGTACCCTCGAACTTGTCGATCCGGAACCCGAGCAGGGCCTTGAATTGGCTGGAAAGGTTCAGCCAATTTTGCACATAAAGCGCGTGAACCGTCTCTTCCTTACCCTGGAAACGCGTATCGACATGTTGAATATCTCCTTGGTTCAAGACAGGGGCGACAACCGAAACCGTTGCGAATTTGCCTTCTCCAGAGATATCACCGCGGTATGTCTTGCGGTCTAGGATGCTCAGGCCGTATCCCACGAGCAGCTTATTGGAAGTATTACCGGCATTAAAGTGGTAGCTCAGCTCTAGCTGATTTTGCAGGGGCTTGGTTTCGTGGTTGAAATAGAACGGGAAGCCGCGCGTGAGCGAGTCGAGTGTGGCATTATACTTCAGGAATTCGGTCGATAAATAATCGATGTCGTCATCGTAATAGGAGAGGCGATTGGACAATTGCATGTTTTCCGACATTTGACGCTGATACTTAAGTTGCGTGTCGAAACGTTCGTGTCCCAGAAAATCCGCCGGATCGTTAAAACGCGTGGTCACATCCATTTGAGTGGGGAAGCTGCCGTCCTCCAGAACCGGAATACCTGTGTCCGTATCATACAAGTCATTATTGCCACCAATGCTCAGTTCCAGCCGGTCGCTTGCGTTCGGGGTATAGTGGAGCGTGAGTGATCCGTTCTGGGTTTTAGTGCCGAAATCGCGGAAACCGTCGGCTCTCGTGGTGCCGAAATCCACGCGGTAACGCAATTTGTCGGTAATGGGGCCTCCCGCACCGGCTTGCGTGCGCACTGTGTTGTAACTCCCGCTGGAAACGGAGTAATTGTAACGCGTATCCAAGGTGGGTTCTTTACGCACTAGGTTTATGATACCCCCGAGAGCAGAATGGCCGTACAGCACCGAGGCCGGCCCCTTCACCACTTCCACTCGTTCGATATTGGCCAGGTTTGAGCTCGGAGCGCTCGTTGAAATATTGTGCCGCTCATCTCGTACCTCGTCGTTCAGCAAAACAAAATTATTAAATCCTCTAATGCGGAATGTCTGAAAGCCGCCGTAGCGATTGATGGGACGCACGCCAGTTATATTTTTGACAGCCGCGCCGATATCCTCGGCTGCACGCTGCTCTATAAGCTCGGCGTTGATCGTTTGGGCAGTGATAGGCGTTTCCCGGATCGACACATCCAGTTTGCTGACGGATACAATTCGAGATTTAGAGGCTGTGACCTCACTTGCGCCAATCTCCAGAACAGACCTGGTAAGCGTGTAGGTATTCGTGGTTATCTGACCGGCCTGAACGTCTATCTCTTGTTGCAGCGACTGGTAACCGATAAAGGTGACTTCGAGCGAATGGCGGCCCACAGGCACATTTGCGATTGCGAATTTGCCATTTTGATCCGTGCTAGTGCCATAACCACTGTTCACGATGGCCACATTGGCATTTTTGAGGGGCCTGCTATTTTCGTCGAGCACTGTGCCTTCGATGACCCCACTTGGGTTTTGTGCCAAGGAAGCAGCACTGAGCAAAAAACTAATCATTGCTACTGAGAGTAATTGTTTCATGCGAAATCCTCCGTTTTGGGTGTGGAGCCGAAAGCTCCGGTTTGTTTGGTAGCGAGACAACGCCGCTGTCCGCGCTGCAATGGCGGCATTGTCCGTACAGCGTGATCTCGTG
>JAPPEF010000087.1 GCA_028875335.1 Gemmatimonadota bacterium | reverse complement strand
CGGGTGTTGCCGTCAACCGCGTCTTCCATGGCGGCCATGTCGATTTGCCAGTTGCGATGTGTCGCCAATACTGGCGACAGACTGCTCTTGACGACCCGCACGTCGAGACCTTGCTGCTCGCGGAATTTGTAGTTGGATATGCAGGGGCTGAAGTTCAGGTCCGATATCACCACATTGCCGCCCGTTAGATGATCCCGCAAGCCGTTGAGTATATTGCTCTCCGATTCTATCGTGCTGCGCGCAAAGGCGATTTCGCCGGGATCGGCGTTGATGAGCCGGGCAAATAGGGCCTTGGCTTGGTCTCGCGGCGGTGCCCAGGCCGGCCACCACGGCTCCCCCACCTCGTTGGCGACCCAATCGACGTACCGGTGCAGGGCCGCGGCCGAGTGCACACTGATCGGATGCGACGAGGCGTTGTCGAAGTATGCCATGGTCCGCGCTCTCGGGAAGTCTTCGCGCACTCTCTCGAAAAGATCTGTCATGTCCGGTTATCCTCGGTATAAAACCTGAATTGTACTCATAATCTGATGTTACGCACGAGCATCTAGGTATAAGATGCTTCGACTCCGCTTCGCTTCGCTCAGCATGACGCGAGAAAGCAGCAAACTAGCACTTGTCATGCTGAGCGAAGCGAAGCATCCCATACCTAGGGGCCTGTGCGTAACATCAGTCATAATGTTGTTTTTGACCACCAGCGTCTGCGGCTACAGATCCTTGTACCAGGTCAGTTGCACCTCGTCTAGCCCCTCAGTACGGTAGGCGTAGAGATGGACGTGACCGAGTTTGGCACCCATGCGGGCGTAGAAGCGGCAGGCGGGGACGTTGATGTTTTGGGTCTCGATCTTGAGCTGGGTGCAGCCTCGCTGCTTGGCGCAGGTTTCGGCGCGTTGGAAAAGCGCCCTGCCCACACCTCGTCCTTGATATTCGGGCCTCACGCGGATATCCCAGAGACCGGCTAGGTCTTCGCGCCCTTCGCAGTAGTCTAAGCCCTCGCCGTGAAAGGCGACAATGGCCCCGCCGATGCGCTCTTGTTCCCTGTATGCGGCGAGGACAATCCACCGCGAGAGGTCCCACGTTCTCCGGGTCCAGCGCTCGGGGCCGCCGGAGTGGTCGTAGTTTTTGATGTAGGGCGGCTCGACGGATTCTTCGACCAGCCGGATTCCCTCTAAGCCATTATCGACGAGTTCGACGCGCAAGCGGCTTTTTACTTTAAGGACGATAGGCACTTGGCCGTATTCGGATAGGACATTGAGGCTTTCTTCTTTGATGCGAAAGTCCATTAGCGTTCCTCGCCATTAAGAGGCGCTCTTGCCCAAGGTACTACACATCGACCCGACGACCACCAATATGGTACCACCGATGGCGGGTTTGTTGAGGGGTTCCATGGGGACTAGGTTGGGGTCAAAGAGGGCGAGTAAGCCCATCACAGCCATAGTGACCAGAGGCGTCAGCGAGACCAGCGCACCCATGCGCGAGGCTTCCATCCGCTTGAGCGATTCGGCAAAGCTGAGATAGGAGACGAGAGTGAAGACGACCGAGCAAGCCAAGAGCAAGCAGGGGATGGCCGGCAGGTCGAATATGCGGCTCGGCTGGGCCAAGGGCAGGAATAGCATCGTGCCAAACCAATAGACCAAGGCCATGATCGAGGTCGAGGGCAGGTGCCGCAGCAGGGGTTTTTGCGCCAGCATGAAAACTCCCCAGAGGATGGCCGAAGTAAAGACGAGCCAAACACCGATGCCGTAGTTTTCCAACACGAAAAGCAGTTCGGCAAAGCGCTGGTTAAAAAAGAGTCCCATTCCCACGATCAGCACGCCGAGGCCGATCCATTGCAGACGGCTAAAGGCTTCTTTGAAGAAGACCAGTCCACCCAAGAGCACAATTATCGGCGAAAACTGCATCACGATCTGAGCCGAGCCAGGCGAGATGCGGCTCAGCCCCATCAGATACGTCAGGTAGTTGCCGCCGAGGCCGAGGACGCAAACTATTGCCAGCACCAAAGCTACGCCGCGAATCCGAAAGGGAGACCCAAGGCCGTAGCGAAAGTGGATGACGGGGATCAGCATGGCCCCCGCGAGCAGGAAGCGGTACCAAGTAACTGTAAAGGGGTCCAGCGATTGCAACAGCAGCTTGAGTACCACGGGCAGGGCACCCCACAGCAGCAGGGTGATAGCGGCGAGGGTCAGCCCCAGTGATCGACGCTCAATCCGGTTGCTCACAGTCGCTAAGACGCCCTCAGCCTCTCGACCACCTCTTCATCCACCTCAATCCCCAATCCCGGCCCGGTCGGCACGCGCACAAAGCTGTCCTCTTGGTCAAACGGCACCACGCATAGCTCTTGGCGGATAGCGCTCGGCGTGCGGTCGAATTCCATCACCGGCTCCTGCATATAGGGCTGGGCGTTGCGCGCTGGCGGGCAGGGCGGCAAGGTGGCGGCAAGGTGCAAGGTGGCGGCGATCATAACGGGTGAACCCCAGACGTGAGGGTTGATCTGAATGCCGCAGGCGTTGGCCATGGCGCAGATGCGCTGCATTTCGGTGATGCCGCCGCAGTGCATGATGTCGGGCTGGACGATGTCGTACGCGCGGCGCGTCAGATAGGGCTTGAATTCGTAGCGGGTGCGCAAGTTTTCGCCGCCGGCAATGGCCATGGGCAGTGCCGCTTTGACTTCCAAATAGGCGTCCAAGTCTTGGGCATTGACCGGCTCTTCAAACCACACCAAGTCCAGATCGGCCAGCTTCTGGCCAATGCGAATCGCCGTGGTGGCGTTGTAGGCTTCGTTGGCATCGACCATGAGGTGAATGTCCGGGCCGATGGCATCGCGCAGGGCGCGGACGCGTGCGACGTCTTCGGCGATGAACAGCCCTCCGACCTTGGTCTTCATTCCCTTGAAGCCTGCGGCCACATAGCCCCGCGCCTCGTCGAGCAGGCGGTCGGGAAACTCGCCTTCGGTATAGTAGAGGCCGGTGGCATAGACGGCGACTTTGTCGCGGACCTTGCCGCCGAGAAGCGCACAGACCGGGAGGCCGGTGGCTTTGCCGACGAGATCCCAGAGGGCGATGTCGAGCGCGGAAAGGGCGCTGCCGGCTAGGCCGACAGCGTTATTGCCATTGTAGAGCGCGTGGAACATGCGCTCCCACAGCCCTGTGCGGTCCATAGGGTCTTGGCCGATGAGCAGCGGGGCGAGCAAGCCGTCGATGAGACCGGCAGCCGCGCCTTCGCCCCAGCCGACGAGGCCGTCGTCCGTGGTAACTTTGACGAGCGTGGTGCTGCGCTGGTCGAGCCAGCCTTGGGACCAGCCAAAGGGGCGCTCAAGGGGGCAGGTGAGGTCGAAGGTTTCGATGGCGGCGATTTTCATAATGGATCTCTGAGGTTGACAGTTGTGGGGGGTGAATATAGGGTATGCAAGTTTGCGGATAAAGGAGACCGACATGAAAATCACCCAGGTGAAATTGCTAGTGTTGGAAGACCCAAGCAGCAAGGGGCGCGGCGGTCACAGTATCGCGCGGGTAGAGGGGTTGCGGAGGATCCAATACACGCACCAGGGAAGGCCAAACCAGGAATTGCGCCCGGCGCGGCAGAGCTTTTTGGAAGTCCACACGGACGAGGGGATCGTGGGGCGCAGCGACACGTCGATGACTCCCTATCAGGCCGATATCGTGCGGTATCACGCGGTGGGACGGAGCCCGTGGGAGCGCGAGGGACTGTTTCAGCAGTTTTGGAAAGGCACCCGGTGGGTGTACCAGCCCCCAGGGTGGTTTGGGGCGTTCGACAACTGTCTGTGGGACATTTTGGGCAAGGCCGCGGACTTGCCGGTCTATGCGTTGGTGGGGCGTGTACGGCCGCGACTGCCCGCGTATCTAACCGGCGGAGATACGGATATCGAAGGGTATCTCAAGGCCATAGAACTCGGCAAGGAAATGGGTATTGGGGCGTACAAGTTTCACACATATAAAGGAGGAAAGGCCGATATCCCCATTTACAGAGCCGTGCGCGACGCCGTAGGACCGGATTACGATTTGATCACCGATCCCGTGTGTTCCTATGACCTACGCGAGGCCATTGAAGTGGGGCGCGTGCTGGAGGAGCTAGATTTTGTGTGGTTGGAAGAGCCGATGCACGAGCAGAAGATGAATCAATATCAGGAGCTGTGCCGCGCGTTGACCATTCCGGTGATGGGCACCGAGATGCTGATGCACGACATCGACTTGACGGCGCAATGGCTGATCCAAGGAGCGACCGATCGCCTGCGGGGCAATGCCCGGCACGGGACAACGCAGGTGCTAAAGCTGGCGCATCTGGCTGAGCTGCACGGCGCGAATATCGAATTGAATGCCGGTGGGGCATTGGATGGGCTGGTCCACGCGCACTTGGGCTGCTGTATCGACAACACGGATTTCTACGAGTTTTTCGGGGCAACGGCCGACAGCCTGCGGCAGAGTGGATCGCAGTGGGGTTTGCTCAACGCGCCGCTGATTGAAGAAGGACACATCGCGCCCCCGGATGGGCCGGGTTGGGGCGCGGAGTGGGACGAGGAGAAGTTCAGCTCGCTGGTAGTTGAAGAGCACTGAGAAGGAGGACGCGTGAAAAGCTGGCAACCCACTCAAGATCAGGCCCGAGCGTGGGAGGAGAAGGGTTACTTTACGGTATCTGGGGTCGTGACGGCCGACCAAGCGGCAGAGATGCGCGGGGTGATCAAGAACGTCCTGTACACGCCCGAGCCCGATAACGTGCGCACGGACGCGGACCCCATGGACCCGATGGGCGATACGCCGGAAGCGCGGGCGCAGCGTTTTCGCAAGTTCAATCGCTGGTGTCACACCGCGCCGCTAGTCTGGCACACGGTACACGCCGGGGCGATGGCACCGCTAGGGCGGTATTATCTGGGCGACGATATCCTACTTAAGTTCAGCAGCGTCTTCGTCAAACCGGCTAAGACCGGGGCAGCCACGCCTTGGCACCAAGACAACGGCCTGTGGCGCGATGGCGAGACTGAGCCGTTCAACTTCTGGATGGCTCTCGACCCGGCGCGGCGCGACAACGGCTGTCTGCAGTTCATTCCGGGCAGTCACAAAACCGAGATTGTCGAGCACGTGCTCTACGCCGACAGTATCCACGGCGAACTGCCGAGGGAACGGGTCGCGGCCCTAAAAGCTGAGCGCGGCGTCGAGCACATTGAGCTAGCACCAGGCGATGTCGTCTGCTGGCACAGCAGCATGTGGCACTACAGCCCGGTCAACGAGAGTCCGCAGAGCCGGATCGGCATCGCTGGCGTCTATACCACGCCGGCCCTGGCCGACCGCTCGCCGCGCACTTGGGGCAATCTCCATTGGGTGCTGCGAAAAGGCGCGTTGTGCCGGAATTTTCCGCCGGACGAATACGAAGTACATGGAGAAGACAAGTCGCCGCTCCCGCCATTTGCGAAAGTCGGCTAATGTTCACAATCAAAAGGGATACACGAGATGAGCGAAGCATACGTAGTCGATAAGAATCTAGGGCAGCCGTTGCTGTTGGAGGAAGGCGACCTGCCGCAAAAAAACGCCGATGGTGAGCCAATTGTCGCGCTGACCGACGAGCAGAAATACCTCTTCGATGTGCGCGGGTGGCTCTTGGTACCCGGGGTGTTGGCCGACGACGAGATTGAGGCCATGCGCGAGTACGCCTTGCGCGTGCAGAACCACCCAGAGTCGCTGCCGGAACACGAGCGTTCTTTTGTGGCCGGGCCGCTGGAGAAGCTGACCGATCATCCGGTTGTAGTGGGTTTCCTCAACGAATTTCTGGCGTTTCCAGGGCTGTCGAGCGCCGAGTGCTATGGGTTTCGCATGGAGGGCAGCGGCTTGCGCAACCCAGCGGCGACCCCCGAGCGAGAGGGCGTTTTCAACCCGCACAACGGCAGCGGCTTCTTTCGCTTTGCCGTGGACTCGCATCACTACCAGAGTATTCCCGGCAAGTCCTTTAGCGGATTGACGCGGGTGGTGTGGGAGTTAGCTCCGGTCAAAATGCGGCAGGGCGGTACGCTCTTAGCCACGGGGAGCCACAAGGCCGCATACCCCTCGCCCGCTGCCATTCAAGACCCGCATTCAGCGGTGTGGGAAACATACGAGTGCCCGGCCGGATCGGTGTTGTTTTTTACCGAGGCGCTGGCGCACAGCACCTCGCCGTGGACCAATGCCGACAACGAGCGGGTGGGAATCTTTAACCTCTACAATAGCGTTGGCTCTCGCTGGAGTTCGTGGTCGCCGCCGGCTGAGCTCATCGAGCAGATGCCGCCGATGCGGCAGACCCTGTTTCGCGGCACGTACTGCGCCGACAACGTGCCGGGATTCCGCTACGGTGGCCAGAACCAGCGGGATCGGCCGGTCGCCTAAAGAAAGCGGCTGATGTATATCCAAGACCAAGTTTCCATTGGCGAACTCGACGATGAGCATCTGAGCTTCTTTCGCGCGATCGGGGTGGACTCGCTCCACCTGGAGTTGCGCGGGGGTGCGCCCGCCGCTGGGCGTCGCGGCGGGACCGGCTCGGCGAATACGTCGCTGGCGCAGGATTTAAAGGCCGGCAAGGACTGCACCGACGCATTGGCGCAGGTGCGGGAAAAGGTCGAGGCGCACGGCATGAAGCTGAACAATATCTTCATGCCCGCTTGGGAGGAGATCACCTTAGCCGAGGAGGACATGGACGAGAAGATCGGCCACTGGTGCAGGATGCTGGAGAGCGTGGGCCAAGCCGGCATTCCCTGCGTGGGCTGGAACTTCAAACCCATGGGCAACTTTCGCACCCCTGCGGATACGGGTAGGGGCGGCGTGCAATACAGTACGTTCGACTACGCAGTTTTTGCGGAAAACCGGCCCGAACCGCACGAGCCTCCGGTAGATGAGGCGCAGATGTGGGCGCGGATGGAGCGATTTTTAGCGGCGGCGATTCCTGCGGCTGAAAAGGCTGGGGTGCGGATGGCCCTACACCCGGACGACCCGCCTATTCCCGAGCCGCTAGGGGGCGTGGCGCAGATTTGTTCGACCCTGGAGCAGTTTCGCAAGATCTTCTTCGAGATTGCACCAAGCGACAGCAATTGCATGCTCTTTTGCCAGGGGTGCATGACCGAGTTGCTGGGGCCAGAGAAGATATACGACGCAATCGCCGAGATGGCTGCAAAGGGCAAAATCGCGTGGGTGCATTTCCGCAATGTGCGCGGGCAGTTGCCGCGCTTTACCGAGGTGTTCTTGGACGAGGGAGAGGTGGATATGCGGCGAGCGATGGAGGTGTATCGGGATAATGGTTTCAATGGGCCGTATATGATGGACCACACGCCATCTTTTGCCCACGGGTACGGGTCGTTGTACGGGAAGGCGTACGCGATTGGGTATATTCGAGCGTTGATCCAGATGGTGTACGGATAAGCTAACTTGGAGGAGAGACTATGCCAGTATTGAGCAAAGAAGATCGGGCCTTCTGGGAGGAGAACGGCTATGTGATCGTCCACAACGCCGTGCCCCAGGAAAACTTGGACGCGATGGTGAAGGCGATCTGGGAATTTCTGGAGATGGACCCAGAATGCGAAGAGGATTGGTACAAG
>JAPPEF010000079.1 GCA_028875335.1 Gemmatimonadota bacterium | reverse complement strand
TGGCCACGCTTTCGCGCAATTCTTGGTAAATTTTGGGTTCGAGAAACTTGAGGCTTTGGTCCTCCAACTGCCAGCGGATCCGCGCCAGCCCAAAGCGGTGGGCTAGCGGTGCGTACACTTCGAGCGTTTCGCTCGCGGTCCGCTCGCGGGATTCGGGGCTTAAGTATTGGAGGGTGCGCATGTTGTGCAGGCGGTCGGCCAGCTTGATGAGCATGACGCGGATGTCCTTGACCATGGAGATCAGCATCTTGCGGTAGGTCTCGGCTTGGCGCGCCTCGCGGCTTTCGTAGGTTATCTGATCGATCTTGGTAACCCCGGCGATCAGTTCGGCGATCTTGTCGCCAAATTGCTCGGCGACCTCCGCATCCGTGGCCGGTGTATCCTCGATGACGTCGTGCAAAAGACCAGCTGCAACCGTAGTGTGATCCAAGCCCAACTGGGCCAGAAGCCGAGCCACTTCGACGCAGTGGGCTATGAACGGTTCGCCGGACTTGCGGATCTGGCCCTTGTGATGCTCCTTGGCGAAGTAGTAGGCGCGGTTGAGCAACTCGAAATCGGCTTGGTCATTGCAGGAGGAGACCTCGATCAGCAGCATTGACAGCCGCAGTTCGTCGCCCCCCTGCTCGACGAGTTCGTCCAAGTAGGTGTTAGGAAGGGCCGAAAGATGTGTGGGAGAGGTTTCGGTCATGGGATCATTCGTCACTTGCTCGTCAATATAAACAAGCAGATGAAAAAAAAACAAGTACATACAAGCAGAAGTTCCGCGTTCGTTTGCACGCGCGGTAGAAGTTAAATTAAAATGGGCACAGAAAAGGACGCAGGATGTGGCGGCTAAATACCGAAAACGCCCCGGTGCTGACGCGAGCAGATAAGATTCTCGCACTCGTCGTGGGCTTGAGTGCGATCGGGCTGGTACTCTACGGCCGCTATACGACCGAAGCCGGCGACATGCTTATCGTCGAGTTAGCAGGAGCCGCGCCCGCCACACATGCCCTCTCCAACTACGGAGTCTTGCCAGTTGTAGGACCTCTGGGAGCGAGCGAGATCGAGATCGGCCCCAAGGGTGCGCGCGTGATTTCCGCGCCCTGTGTCCACAAGATCTGCATGCGGCGGGGCTGGATGCAACGGGCGGGCGACGTGACCGCGTGCGTGCCCAACGGCCTAGTGCTGAGGATCGCTGGAGCCGCGCCCATAGATGCGATGATTCGCTGATGTTTGCACGCCCTAGAGATGTGGCCCGTTTGGGGCTTATGGCCAGCGCGGCAATCGTGCTCTTCGCCTTTGAATCGCTGGTGCCCAAACCCTTACCTTGGATGAAGTTGGGACTCGGCAATTTGCCGGTTTTGGTCGCGCTGGTGAGCTTTGGCAGCGGTCCGGCATTGGCCGTTAGTGCCATCAAGCTGGTAGTTGGCGGCTTGCTCAGCGGGGGGTTTGCCGGTCCGGCCTTTGTCATTGGCGGCGGGGCTGGATTGGCAAGTTGGCTGGTCATGGTTGCGGTCCGCCGCATAAGGGCGCGGCTTTTCAGCGTCGTGGGCCTGAGTATTTGGGGCGCGTTGGCGCACCAACTCAGCCAGCTCGCTCTCGCCGCTGGCTATATCGGCCACAGCGGTTTATTCGCGCTGTTACCGCTGGCCTTGTTCAGCGCTCTGGTGAGCGGAGGGGCGATCGGCCTGTTGGCTTGGTGGACCTTGGCGCAATTAGAGAAAATAGGCTGGTTGAACCAAGGACAGTGATATAAATGTATAGACCTTCCCTTTAAATCGTCTCAATGGATTTGTCGAAAGAGCCTACCTTTCAGGCCCCAGTACGAGCCGAGCCGGTCTTCAGCGCCAAGGCACTGGTGGCGGGCACCCTAGGGTCGCTGTGCATTGCCGTGGGAGCACCGTACGGCAACATGGTCATCCGCGGCTCCTACATGTCGATTGATTTCAGCGCAGCGGGTGCCCTGTTTCTCTTCTTCTTGCTAACGGGCTTGTTCAATGCCTTGCTGACGCGCTTCGCCGCTCCTGTGGCCCTCGGGCGTTGCGAGCTTATCGTCGCGTACATTATGATGCTCACGGCCTCGGCCATCCCCACGATGGGCCTCAGCGAGTACTGGTTGACGATCATCACCGGTGCCCAATACTACGCCACCCCGGAAAACGAGTGGGCCTTGCACATCCTGCCGCACCTTCCCGACTGGATCGCGCCACAGAATCCCGAGGCGGTCAAGTGGTTTTACGAAGGAGCACCGCGCACTGTTGGGGTACCTTGGGCTGTCTGGGGCGGCCCGCTGTGCTATTGGACTATTCTGATCGTAGCCCTGTACTTGGTCATGATCTCGTCTATGGTCATTATGCGCCGCCAGTGGGTGGAGCGAGAGCGGCTAGTTTATCCGCTGGTGCAGGTGCCCCTAGCCATGGTGCAGAGTGGGGGCCGCGGAGAGGCCCTAGGCCCTTTCTTCAAAAATCCGATTATGTGGATCGGCTTTGCCCTACCCGCGCTCGTCAGCAGCCTCAACGCCCTACACGCGTACTTCAACTTCATCCCCGCCATCCAACTCGTCTCCTCCATCCCGATTCTGCGCAACACCACAAGCCTGATCTTCCGCCTGAGCTTTCCCATGGTGGGGTTTGCCTATCTCATCAACCTCGACATCGCCTTCAGCCTATGGTTTTTCAACACCATCGCCAAGCTGATCCGAGGGGGACTGGGGATCTTAGGGGTCGGCAGCACCGAAAAGCTCGTTTACGGTGCTCCTAGCGAGCCGATCCTCGCCCACCAAGGGCAGGGAGCGATGATCGTCTTAGTGCTTTTCGGCCTGTGGGTCGGCCGCGAGCACCTGCGCGACGTACTGCGCAAGGCCCTCAAGGGCGACGACCGCATCGATGACAGCGGCGAGATGATCTCCTATCGGGCAGCGGTCTTAACTTGGCTCGCTGGCGTCGCAGTGATGACCATCTGGCTATGGCAGTCTGGCTTGCCCCTGTGGGCGGCCTTTTTGACCCTGATGCTGGCCATCCTTATCTTCGTCGGTCTAACTCGAGTGGTAGTAGAAGGAGGCGTGGCCGCGGCGGTCGGACCGATGATTTCTTCGACGGTCTTGGTCTCGGCCGTCGGCTCTTCGGCGATCGGCCCGGCCGGCATGGTCGGCCTCGCGTACACCTTCGTGTGGGCGGCAGACATCCGTACGTTTGTCATGGCTTCCTGCGCGCACGGCCTCAAATTGGGCGAGGAGTTAGGATCGCGGCTGCGGCCGCTTTTTTGGTACGTGCTGCTGGCGATTTTTGTCAGCATTGTCGGCTCGGTCGCAACGATTTTGTACCTCGCCTACGAATACGGCGGCATCAACCTCAACGCGTGGTTTTTTGGTGGTGGAACTCGCGCCCCTTTTGATTATATTACCACCAAGTTAAGCGCGCCCACCGAGCCGAACATAGATGGTTGGATTCACACTTTTGTCGGCGGGGGCATCATGGCCCTGCTCATGTGGGCGCGTCAGCAGCTCTTGTGGTGGCCTCTGCATCCCATTGGATACCCCATTGGTGCTGTGTGGCTGATGGACCAGTTGTGGTTTAGCATTGCCCTCGCTTGGCTCTTAAAGTTGTTGGCGATGAAATACGGCGGTCCCAGCCTTTTTCGCCGGGCACGTCCCTTCTTTTTAGGCCTGATCATAGGCCAGTTTTTTATCGCGGGGCTCTGGTTGATTATCGACTTTTTTACGGGCATGACCGACAATGTGGTCTTCTGGATCTGAGAAAGGCGTTACAATTATGCCTAAGTTCGCGGTGAAGTGGATGGCCCTCGGCTGGATTTTGGCCAGCGTGGCACCGGCCTGGACCGAGGTCGATTTTGCCGAGTTGGCACGGACGACCCCAGTCGAGCGCGTGCAGCAGACGATGGACACCTTTGCCAGCTTGGGATCTAGAGTCGCTGGCTATCCAGGTGCCGACCAAGCGGCCCAGATCGTGCAGGAGCGCTTCCGCGCAATCGGCCTCGACGATATCGCAATCCACGAATACGATATCTCGATTCCGGTCGATAAGGGCGGGTTTCTGCAAGTCGTTGGCAGCGACGAACAAGTGCCAATCCACGGCCTCTGGCCCAACCTCGTCAAAACTTCGACGTTGCCCGAAGGCGGGATGACCGGGCGCCTGATAGACGCTGGCGCGGGTGAGTACGCGGATATGGACGGCAAACAAGTCGAAGGAGCCGTGGCCCTGATGGACTTTAATTCGGGCGACGCCTGGCTCAATGCCGCCTATCTCGGGGCACAGGCCATCCTCTTTATCGAGCCGGATTCCACCGTGTACTTGGAGGGTGAAAAGAAATTTCTCACCATGCCGCTCGACCTACCGAGGTTTTGGGTCAATCGCCAAACCGGCCAGCACTTGCGCCGCCAGTTGGCCGCAGCGGGCGAGCAGACGCTCCACTTGGAGTACCGCATGGATTGGGAGCGGCGTTCCGCTTGGAATATCCTCGGCACGATCCCCGGATACGACCCCTTGCTGAAAGAAGACGTGATCGTGCTGGAGGCGTACTATGACGCCATGTCGGTCGTGCCTGCTCTAGCCCCGGGTGCCGAGCAGGCCTCCAGCATTACTGCGCTGTTAGAGCTAGCGCGCTATTTTCGCGCCAACCCCCCGGCGCGCACGATCGTCTTTCTCGCCACTTCGGCCCACCACTTGGGCTTGCGCGGGGTCGATGATTTCATCCAGCGCTACCTGCGCAAAGAGGATCCCTTCATCGAACACATGCTGGTGCGGCGGGTCGTCGATGCCGCACTCGCGCAAAATATGATCGCCCAAGACGGCATCCACTACGCCATCGGCGAGGAGGAATTTACCGGCAAGGAAGCCCTCGTGCGGAGCGTTGCTGAAGGACTCACCGACTTGGCCGCGCACATTGCCGACGCCGCGCTCGCCGAAGGGCTGCTGAGCCAAGAACAAGGCGCACTGCACCTCGCCGACGAGCAATTCAAAAACCGCGACGAACTAGTTGATGAGTTGCATTCGGACGACGATTTGCGCTTGGCGCTCTACAAAACTTGGGCCGACCCCAAAGTCGATTCGCTCGCGGTCAAGCTCTTCATTAGCCTCGATCTTTCGTCGCAAACCGACGAGCTTGGAGTCTGGAACAGCAATACCAGCTTTTACTACAAGCGCTACTTCGCGCCTTTCGGCAAGAATTTTATGGGTTATGCGCGCAAGATCAGCCGCGAGTTGGGCTACCAGCAACGCGACGTGCTGGTCAATGGCATTAGCCCCGAAGGCGGGATGAGCTGGCAGACTTTTGTCCCGGGCGAAATATCGGTCAACAGCGAATTGGTGTTGGCGACTGGTACGCCGGCGTTGGCCTTTGTCACAGTCAACGACGCGCGCTTCCTCGTCGATACACCCTTAGACCGAGCCGAGCGCGTCAATCACGCCAATCTCGCCAAACAGATCCGAGTGCTCGCCGGCATGTTCGAGATGGCCTTTGAAGACCCAGAGCTTTTCCCGGACTTCAAGATGCGCCTGCGCGACAATTTGCGCTCGCTGCGCGGCCGGACCATGGTCTTTCCGCGCCGCAGTATCATCCCCGACCTGCCGCGCGCAGACGCAGTAGCCGTCGTGCGCAACGGCAAGAAAAAGTCGTATAAAGGCGTGCGCGGCGAGTACTACGAGGTTGTCGATGATAAGGGGGCCTTCTACGTAAATCGGGTGCGAGTCAACAACGTGCAGATTGAGGGCTACTACATGGACCCGATCACCGGCCGCATCACCTACGCCCCGGACCGCGGCGTGCAAGGCGACGAGAGCTACCCGATGAGGGTCTCCATGGACTGGCGCGACAAGCAGTGGATGGTCATCCTCTTCCCCTGCGTGCCCTACAATTTCTTCGACATCGTCGATCCGCGCTATCTTACCAAGCTGGCCAACGTACAGGTCTTCGACGAGACGAACGGCCCGCCCGTGGAGTACGGTTATACCATTGGCGAGGGGCCCTCGGCCCAAAACGAGCCGGTCGGAGTGCTCTTCGCGCGGCCCGGCTCGCGCATAAAAATGGGTTTTGGCGCGGGCCTGCTGGGATTCCGCTCGCTACTGCTCAACGCCACCAGCGTCACTGACAAAGACAAGGCCGAGGGCGAGGGATTCGAGATTCGTCCCGGCACTTCCTTTGCCCGCACGACCTTCCAAGCCGCCCAAGACATGTGGAATCTCGACGAGTCGCGGATGCGCGAACTGCGGAGCTTTGCCATTGAGAACCAGCGCCTCAACGACCTCCACTACCGGGCTGAAACCGAGTTAAACCAAGCCGCAGCGGCTGGCACTGAGCAACGCTGGGGAGATTTCGTGCGTCACACGCGCGCGGCCTTCGGGCTAGAATCGCGCGCCTATCCAGACGTCAAATCCACCCAAAACGACGTCATTCAGGGCATTATCTTCTTCATGGCCCTCGTCCTTCCCTGCGCCTTTTTTACCGAGCGGCTCATTTTTACTGCCGCCACGATTCGCAATCAAATCATCGGGTTTGCCGGAGTTTTCCTAGTGATCTGGATCGTGCTGTGGTTGGTGCATCCAGCCTTCCAGTTATCCAATCCCTTCGTCATCCTGCTCGCTTTCATCATCATCGTGCTAGCCGTTCTCGTGATGTCGATCATTTCCGGCCGCTTCAACGAACAGATGAAAAAGCTGCGCACCGAGGTGGCCGTGATCCACGACACAGACGTCAGCCGCTCTTCGGCCTCGCTGACCGCCTTCCAGCTCGGGATTTCCAACATGAAGCGGCGCAAGACGCGCACGGTCCTCACCTTTACCACGCTCTTGCTGCTGACCTTTACGGTCCTCTCCTTCACCTCTATCCGCACGGGCCTGCGGTTCAATCAAATCAGCCGCGACAACGAAGGGCTCTACGAGGGCATCCTAATCCGCAGCAAGGCGTGGAATCCGATGGAGGATTCAGTCCTCGAATACGCCCGCAGCAATTTCGGTGGTCGGGCCGCGGTCGCACCGCGTAGCTGGTATAGCAATAAGGCCAAAGCGCACATTAAAATAAAACACGGAGAAAACGCCCATAACGCGCTCGGCGTCCTTGGGTTGACCCCTGAGGAAACCCAGGTCACTGGGCTGAATCAAGCCCTAGTCGCCGGGCGGTGGTTTGAGCCGGGCGAGGACAAGGTCTGCATCCTGCCCATCGACATGGTCAAGGAGGCCCATCTCGACATTGACCTCGCCAAAGTTGGCCAAGAGCAGGTTCGCATCTTCGGCGACTTGTTCACGGTCGTTGGCGTCCTCGACTCCAAGCGGATGAAGGACCTCAAAGACCTCGACGACGAAATCTTGACGCCAGCCGACTTCGCCGTCACCGGCGGCCAAGCTGTGCAGGAAATCGCCGAGGAAGAAAAGCGCGAGAAGCAGGGCTTGGAGGACGCCAAGGTCGTCATCAAGCCCTTTGTCCATATAGAGCCGGCCAACATCCTAATCGTGCCTTACCACACGTTGCGCAACGTCGGTAGCGGCAATCCCCTGCAATCCGTGGCCGTGCGCTTCCCCTCGGGCAGCGACGTGCGCGGCGAGGTCGAGGAGTTCCTCTCGCGCCTCGCGGTGAC
>JAPPEF010000372.1 GCA_028875335.1 Gemmatimonadota bacterium | reverse complement strand
TGAAGGGGCCTTCAGCCTTGAGCGCGTCGACTAGTTCCGCGGCCTGAACCGCGGCGACCAGCGTGTTAAAAGTGCCAGCCCCGATGGCAACACCGACGATATCCTCGTCGTCTTGGGCTTGGGCTGGGTCTGCCCAAGACGAGAGTGCCAGCGCCATGAGTGTGGCAATGCGGGTGATATTCATGCGATTTCCTCCTATTGTAAAGGTTATGGAGCCTCTTTCGGCGTCCATTGTCTAATTTATTGTAATTATTTGTCTATTATTTGTCAAGATATTTTCTGGAATTTTTTCGACAAAATTTAGACAATCGGCTAATTCACTATATTATGCAGGGGTTTTTAATGCGATGGGACTGTGGGCTGATACGTATCCGGCGAGACGCGAAAGGGGCTTTCGAATGCATCCGCGTCGCGCTCGCCAACTTTGGATTTTGCTGCTAAAAAGAGAAGTTGAGGCCTAGCGTGGGGATTATGGGCAATTGTTTGATCTTGCGCGGATCGACTTCGGGATCGACTGAATCAAGCTGCAAAAACCACTCGTTGCGGCGGCTATATACATTGAATATCTGCACGTAGAACTCGCTGTTGGCTCCCCACAGCCCAAACGACCGGCTGGCGCTGACATCGAGGCGGTGATAGGGCTGCAGGCGGGCGCTGTTGCGCTGGACAGGTGACTCGGAAACCGGTGTAAATGCCTGTCCAGTGGCATACGCTAGGTTCGCGCCGAGCCGCCATGCGCCGACCTTGTAGGAGGCGACAAAAGACAGGTCGTGGCGGCGGTCGTGTTTGGGGGGAAAAGGACGGCCATCATTGAGTTCGGGGAAGGTGCGCCGCGTCCAACCGAGCGCGTAGCCGATCCATCCGGTGAGCGCGCCGGTGCGCCGCTGTAAAAAGATCTCGACCCCTCTGGCCCAGCCCCTGCCGCCGCTTTTGAACACGGCTTCTGAATGCGTGTCCTCGTTGTCGTCGGGCAGTTCGGTATCCACGGTCACTAGGTTGGCGAGGTCCGTGTAATAGGCATCCACGGCAAGCTGATAGCGCGGCGAAGGGGTCCACTCGACGCCGGTGACGGCCTGATAGGATCGCCCCGGCTCGACGGTGTCGTCCAAAGGCACCCAGAAATCGCCGCCGCTGAAGGCTTCGGTGGTGATCAGTTGCAGATGTTGGCGATACACGCCGCCGCCGGCTTTGACGCGGATTTTGTCGCTCAACGCTTGACTCAGGGACAGCCTCGGCGTGAAGTGCCAGCGATTTCCTTCGCTGAAGTACGTCCCTCGTCCGCCTAGCTGCACCCGCGTGGTCAGCCCGAGCCGCCACTCGTCCTGCACGTAGCCTTCCAACAACACTGGCTCTTGGCGCAAGTCGAGCTGGGTCCGCTCGTTGAAAGACCGGACAAAGTGAAACTCGAATAGGGTAGCCAACAATCCTAAAGAAAGTGTGTGATGGCGGTTGGCGAAGTAATCCACGTCGCCTTTGAGCGACAGGTCGCGGATGCTGTTGGCGATGCGGACGGGCGCGTCGAGGAAACGGAGCGCGACGATGCTTTCGTACGACGAGCCAGCGGCCGTGAAGTGGCCGAACAGGGCCGGCGAGAACGCGCGCGTCCAGTGCGCAGTCAGGGCGCGGTTCCCCCAGCGCATATCGACGAAAGACTCTTCGTCGTCTTCTAGCTCAACCCGCAGGTCGTCATGGCCCGAGTACGCACTCGCGGCGTAGGTGTCGTCGCCTCGCCGTTGGTTGATGCTGCCGTTGAGGTCGTAGAAGTAATAGTTCAAGGGGATGTCCTCCCCGCGGGCGCGAAGGGCGCTAAACACGCCGTCCAAGTAGGTGCGGCGACCGGCCAGCATCCACGATCCCTGTCCGACGGGCCCCTCGGTGAGCAAGCGGCCTGAAATCAGGCTCACGCCACCGCGCCCGCTGGTACGCTTGCGGTTGCCCTCGCGGTTGCTCACGTCGAGTACCGCCCCGAGCGTGCGGCCGTACGGAGCGGGATAGGCTCCCTTGTACAGATTGACCTCCTTGATGGCGTCTGGATTGAAGGTCGAGAAGAGGCCGAACAGGTGGGAGGGATTGTACAGGGGAATGTCGTCGAGGAGGATAGCCGTTTGGCCAGGGTCGCCGCCGCGCACGTACAAGCCGCTGCTGATATCCGCAACCGCTTGGACGCCCGGCAGTAGCTGTAAGCCGCGCAAGAGATCGGCCTCGCCGAGGGCGGGCATCTGCTGTAAAGGCTTGACGCGGAGGCTGATGTGCTCGGCCTCCACCGAAACCTGCGCGCCCAGATCCACCGGCTTGGGTACCAGCGTCAAGTCGAGCCGCACGGCCTCGTCCGCACCAAAGCGCAGCGTGTCCCGCCAGGTCTGGTAGCCTGCGTGCGACGCACTCACTACGTGCGTACCAGCCGGTACTTGCACGACCGCGTAGTAGCCGCTGTTGTTGCTGATCGCCGCGAGTTGAAGCCCTTCGACCGCAACGGTGACGCGGGTTAGAGCTTCGCCGCTGTCGGCATCGGTGACAAAGCCGCTTAGGGTCGCCGCTTGTGCTGACCCCGCCAACAGCAGCCACGCCGCCAGCACTCGCCTACAATTTTTTTGCAATCTCACCTATTTGTTGTCTCACGGACGTTGAGCATCGGTATGTAGAGAAACATATCGACATATTGAGCGGGTTGCACCCCGAAGAGCCGTCAAAATCGGCCGCGCCCTATGCTGGCCTCTTGGGACTTCGTATCTTCAGGCCCTCGTCACTACTACATACAAAGGAAGGATCCATGACCACCGACCGCATTTTCCACCGCGTCATTACCGACAACTGGCCGCAGATTTCCCACGGCAAAGACTGCTATCTCTACGCCGAAGACGGCCGCGCGTACCTCGATGCCTGCGCTGGCGTCCACGTGGTCTCCATCGGTCACGGCGTCCCGGAGATAGGTGAGGTCATGCGGGAACAATCGAACAAGGTCAGCTTTACCTACGCCCGCTTCCTCACCCAACCGCAAATCGACCTCGCCGACAAAGTCGCCGCCATAGCCCCCGGCGACCTCAACCGCGTCTTCTTCATCTCCGGCGGGTCCGAGGCCACGGAGTCCGCGCTCAAGATCGCCCGCAAGTACCACGTCGAGACCGGCAACCCGAAGAAGTTCAAAGTCATCACCCGCTGGCAGAGTTGGCACGGCAATACCATCGGCGCGCTCTCCATGTCGGGCCGCACCACTTGGCGCGAGGACTACGTGCCCTACCTGCACGACTTTCCGCACATCACCTTCCCCCACCCGGATCACTGTCCGTACTGCCAAGACCGGCCCGCCTGTACGCTGGCGTGCGCCGAAGAGTTGGAGCGGGTTATCAAACAAGAAGGCAGCGAGTACATCTCCGCCTTTATCGCCGAGCCGATTTCGGGCACTTCTTGCTGCGGCCTGATGCCGCCGCCCGACTACTTCCCCACCATCCGCGCGATCTGCGACCGCTACAACATCCTGATGATCATCGACGAAGTGGTCACCGGCTACGGACGCACGGGCCTCAATTTCGGCATTGAGCACTGGGACGCCATTCCAGACATCATAGCCACTGGCAAGGGTCTCGCCAGCGGGTACACGCCCATTGCCGCCACCCTGGTCCGCGACGAGATCTACGACGGGATCTACAAAAAGCAAAACCACTATGTCCACGGCCACACTTACGGCGGCAATCCGCTCTCCTGCGCCATTGCCCTTGCCGTGCAGAACTACATCCAAGACCACGACTTGGTCGATCGCTGCGCGCAGATGGGCGACTTGATGCTGGAAAAAATGCAGCCCTTAATGGACTCGCCCATAGTCAGCGCGGTGCGCGGCAAGGGTCTGCTCACCGGCGTGGAGTTCGCAAAGGACAAGGCGACCGGTACGCCCTTTGACCCCGCTCAGGGCGTGTCGGCCGCGATCGTCAACCGCGCCTTTGCCAAAGGCGTGCTCATCATGCCCGGCTCGCCCGGGTTGATTGACGGCGTCAGCGGCGACCACATTGCCATCAGCCCGCCCTTTACCATTAGCGAAGAACAGGTCGAGGAAATCGCGCAGGTGATCGCGGATGTGGTTGGAGACATGGAGCGGGAATTGGGATATTGAGTAGGGGGCGGTTTCAAACCGCCCCCTACATCGCCTTTAGAGGAGGATTACCATGAAGCTCGGCACCTTTATGATGCCCTTGCACCCCCCGGAAAAAGACCGCACTGAATGCTTTGCCGAGGACGTCGAGTTCGTCGTCCGCGCCGATCAGCTCGGCTTCACCGAGGCTTGGGTCGGCCAGCACCACACCGTCGCTTGGGAGCCGATTCCGTCCAACGACCTCTTTATCGCCCACGTCCTACCCCTGACGCAAAACATCCGCTTGGGCACGGGTGTCTCGATCATGCCGCAGCACCATCCGGTCAATGTCGCGGTGCGACTGGCCTATCTCGATCACCTGTCCAAGGGCCGCTTCAACTGCGGCTTCGGCCAAGGCGGCGTCGCCACCGACTGGGGCCTTTTTGACCTGCCCGATCCCAAGACGCAGGGGCTGATGACCGTCGAGAGCATCGACATGGTCCTCAAGCTCTGGCAGGCGGAAGCCCCTTTTGACTTTGCGGGAGATTTCTACCGCATCAAAATTGAGGAGGCGAACTCCGAACTCGGCATCGGCGAACTGCTCAAGCCCTACCAGCAGCCACACCCACCTATTGGTATGAGCGTGATAAGAAGCGACTCCATGGCCGCGACCATGGCCGGCCAGCGGGGCTATCTGCCCATCAGCACCAATCTCGTCGCTCCTTCGATCTTGACCCAGCACTGGCAGACCTATAGCGCCGGGGCCACCGAGGCCGGTCTGCCCGCGCCCGAGCGCACCCGCTGGCGCATCTCGCGCAGCATCCTCGTCGCCGATGACGAAGCGCGCGCTTGGGATTACGCCCTCGACGAAAAGAGCGCTTTCTGCCGCTCCTATGAATATCTGATCGCCGTACTCAGCGGTGCCGAAATGCTCCACATTACGAAGCACGACCCGGACGTTCCCGACGAGGAGGTCTCGCCCGAGTATCTGATCAGAAATCTGTGCATAATAGGCGACGTGCCGTCGTGCGTAGATCAGCTACAGGGTTTGTGGGAGACGACCGGGGGCTTTGACACGCTGCTGATGATCGCCCACGACTGGGACGACCGGCCGCTGTGGGAGCGCTCAATGGACTTGCTCGCCAACCGAGTCGTGCCGCAATTGCCGTCGGTATAAAGGCGTCAGGGCTCCAGTGCTTTCGCCTGTTCGCCCAATGCGATCAGGTCCTCTGCAATGGAGCGCAGTCGGGGCCTTGCTAGAAGCGCTGGATCGACGTCGAAGGCGTAGGATGCGTAGCGCTGCATGGACCGCAGCTTGGCCTCGGTGTCGGGTCGGGTGACGAACTTGAAGGCAACGTAGCGCCGCTCGGGGAATTTGCCGTAGGCCGCGTGAAAGAGGCTGTGGTGGAAAAAGACCACGTCGCCGGGCATGGTCTCCACCGCGCAGGAAGGGATGTCCTCGCCCCGCGCCCCGAAGCTGTCGCCGATCGTGCCGTCCTTGAAGTGGTGGGACTGTAAGGGCCACAGCCACTCGTGGAAGGGCATGCGGTGCGAACCGGGGATCACTCGTAGCGCACCCTGCTCTTTGGTGGTGGGCGTCAGGTAGAGCATCACCTTGAGCCGCCGATATTCGGTCTCTGCGCTCCCCGGCCGATCCGCGTGCCAGTTGTGCTCCCCTTTCTCGGTACGCCCTTCCTTGTTGCCCTCCGATCCCGACCATAGGAAATCATCTCCTAAGAGGTCGGCTACTACTTGGAAAATGCGGTCGTCCTCAGCTAAGTCCAAAAGCCGGGGATTTAGCTCGGCAAAAGGGGCAAGGCCCTGGTGCTGGCCGTCGTCGGGTTGGCCGCCCCGATCCTCGTGCCACACTTGGTCGGCAGCTTGGGTAATCTCGGCCATCTCGTCTGGGGAAAAGGCTTGGCGCAGGCAGAGAAAGCCAAAGACGTCAAAGTGCTCTTTTTGTTTGGGCGTCAGCATCGGCAGTCCTCCTCGCGTAGCGAATTGTACGTCAGCAAGATAGACAAGGCCCGCGCTGCCGCCAACCGGTGTCGGTGGGCGTAAATCTCCTTTCTAGTTTAATTTTATATTTATGTACACGGATTCTCCGTTTTATCTCCCCACACTAAACGAAACGACGATTTTCATGCGGATCACGCGCTCGCTAGTTTTCTGTTTTATCCTCGCCTCGGTGGCCCATGCCGCGGACAGCACCGTTCTCCGCGCCCACGCCTTCACGCTCTACGGCGACCCTAAGTACGGGCCTGATTTTACCCACTTCGACTACGTCAATCCCGACGCCCCCAAAGGTGGCGAAATTCGCCTCGCCGCCATCGGCACGTACGACAACCTCAATCCTTTCACCCTCAAGGGCGTGGCCGCCTACGGCTCGCTGATGCTCTACAACCGGCTCTGCACTAAGTCCAAGGACGAGCCGTTCACTGAATACGGCCAACTCGCCGCGCAGATGCAGATGCCGGAGGACCGCTCTTGGATCGTCTTTGAGCTCCACCCCGAAGCGCGCTGGCACGATGGCGTCCCCGTAACCGCGGCCGACGTGATTTTCAGCTTTGAAATCCTCACCACCAAGGGCATTCCGTTCTTTCGCACCTTCTACGCCGACGTCGACACGGTCTTCGCCCTCGACGAGCGCCAAGTGAGGTTCGAGTTCAAAGAGGGCACCAACCGCGAAATGCCGCTGATCATCGGCCAGTTGCGCGTATTGCCCAAGCACTATTGGGAAGGGCGCGAATTCGCCGCTACCACGCTTGAACCGCCTCTGGGCAGCGGCCCGTACAAGATTGTCGAGTTTGAGCCGGGCCGCTCGGTTACCTACGAGCGCGTCGATGACTACTGGGCGCGCGATCTGCCCGTGCACAAGGGCCGCCACAACTTCGACCGCATCCGCTACGAGTACTACCGCGACCAGACCGTGGCCATCGAAGCCTTTAAGACGGGGGAGTACGACTATCGCCTGTTGAGCGATTCCAAGGAATGGGCCACCCACTACGAAGACTTTGCGCCGATCGCCGAGGGGCAGATGGTCAAGGTGCAGATTCCGCACCAGCTCATCCGCGGCATGTCGGGCTTTGCGTTTAATACTCGGCGCGACAAGTTCAAAGATCCCAAGGTGCGGCAGGCGCTCGCCTATGCCTACGACTTTGAATGGACTAATAAGAATCTGTTCTACGGTCTCCTCACCCGCAGCAACAGTTATTGGGGCAATTCAGACCTCGGGTCGTCGGGGCTGCCTTCGGGACAGGAGTTGGACATTTTAGAGGCGTACCGGGGGAGGATACCGGACGAGGTGTTTACCACTGCTTACGCGCCGCCGGCGACTAACGGCTCGGGACAGCTTCGGCAAAACCTTCGCACGGCTAAGAAACTGCTTGCCGAAGCTGGCTGGACCGTCGTCGATGGAAAGCTGACTCACGTGAAGACTGGCGAGGTGATGCGCTTTGAATTCTTGCTTGGTTCCTCGTCGTACGAGCGCGTCCTCAGCCCCCTCGTGCAAAACCTCGAACGCCTCGGCATTGAGGCGACCATCCGCACGGTTGACGCGGCGCAGTACCAGAA
>JAPPEF010000220.1 GCA_028875335.1 Gemmatimonadota bacterium | reverse complement strand
TGAGCGGGCACTGGTGCGGCTGAATACACGCGAGGTTGACGACGCGCTCGCGGGCTTGGAGCAGCTATGGGAAAAAGTGGCACCCGAACAACCATTTGAGTACGAGTTTCTCGACCGAGCTTTTGCCCGTCAGTACGAGAGTGACAAGGAGAGCAGTCGCACCGTTACCTTTGCCTCCGTCGTCGCCATTCTAATCGCCTGCATGGGTTTGTTCGGCCACGCGACCATTGTCTTGCAGCGGCGCACCAAAGAGATAGGCGTCCGCAAAGTGCTCGGCGCTACGGTGGCAGAGATCCTCGCGCTCTTGTCGCGCGACCTGACGAAAATGGTTGCCTTGGCCTGCCTGTTGGCGTTTCCGCTGGCCCACTTCTTGGTAGGCCAATGGCTGTCGCGATACGCCTATCAATTCGGATTGGGACTGACGACTTACTTCCTCTGCGGGACGATCGCTTTTGCGGTTGCACTGAGCACGGTAGCGTATATAGGCGTCCGCGCCGCACGTGAAAATCCCGTCAATGCGCTGCGCTATGAGTAGGTAGCCCTAGACACCTGCCAACTCAAACTCCGCGCCGCACGGACGAGTCAGAGTGTATCTTCTGGCAGGGGAGGCCGATCGGGGACTTTATCCAGTATGCTTTTTAGGGTCCCTTTCTTTGCCCTACGCGCTCTACCCAACAAATACTCTTCAGTCAAAATAGCGGAGACTTTCTCAGAAACCGCCGTGGATATGAATTGGTTGATAGATACCCCTTCGCGTTTAGCGATCTCTTTGATATGCCGATGAATCGAATCTGGTAAACGCAAGTTCAAAGCGCTCATCTTAGTTCCTCCAACAATTGACTCGGGGTGAGGACGCGGACACCAAACGCGGGCGCGTTGAAGTCTTTGACATTATATAGCACCATATATATGTCAAGTTCGCGCTAGCCGCTGTCAGCAGCCAGACATGGCTGGCGGCGCGGACCAATCCGGCGGATGCGTTGAGATACGAGTAAATGCACGCCGCTTGGGTGAGTGTCGCCCAGGAAGGAAGGTACTAACCATGCTACGGAATAACCTGATTATCGCTTGGCGCAACCTGATGCGCCATCGCCTGCACACAGTCATCAACCTCGCCGGGCTGAGCCTAGGCATGGCGTTCTGTCTGCTCGCTTGGTGCTTCGTTAGTGAAAGTTCCGCAGAGGTCACTACGGTGAGCAGCGAAACCATGTTGACCAGCACTGGCAGCCAGCCATCGGTTGCTACCGTCACTGGCAAAATCCGGGACCCGACTTCGCGGGAAATCGTATTTAGCTATTCGCTGCCGACGGCGCTGGAGTACTTCGAGCAGCGCGTCATGCTCGACAGCCTGAACCGCTTCGCCTTAGAGATGCCTGTCATCCGAGGGACCCCCGTCATAGGGCATTACGAGGAAAGGCCGCCGAGATGGAAGTGGGTGCAGTGGTTAGGAGCCTTTTTCTTCGATCACAATCCCTTGGTCTTCTTCGTCGAACCCGGGGACAGTCTGCACGTGATCGTGAAGGAGGGCTTTTTCGGTCGTTCCTACTATTTTAGTGGTCCCAACGCCGACAACAGCCGTTTCATGGCCAAGATGTTTCCCCGCTTTCGCGGCACTCACTTGGACTACAAGGAGCTGGGGGTCGAGGATTTCAAGCGCCAGATAGACCAACAGCGGCAGGATCAGTTCGAGCTTCTGGCCGAAGGGCGCAAAAAATACGCGCTCTCTCCGAGTTTCATTGACCATGCAACCGCTTACTTCAACTACAAGTGGGCGAGACGCATGATTTCCTACCCGACGGATTACCGGTTTGCCAACAGACGCAGGAACAGAGAAATCACCCCAGAGTACTACGACTTTCTCCAAGAGATTCCCCTAGCCGATGAGAAGGCTATTGGTACGATGCACATGGAATATCCCATTTTTCTGGAGCGAACCTTCAGCCGGGAATATCAGAAGGATTTCGAATCAAGACTCCTCAAGCTGTCCGAGCGGTATGATCTATCGGGTTTGGAGTTGTCAGAGGAGACTCGGGCGCAACTCGACTCCCTATACGAAAAGGATGGCCGACATCCCGCGCTGTCGAAAATGGTCGATTTATCGGCGTTTGGTATTTCGGCAAGTGCCCAAGCGCAACTCGATTCGAGCTATGTTGCCGGAAAAAGAAACTGGTTTTGGCTTAGATACAATCTGGCCAAAGAAAACCTAGAAGGGCGAGTGCTCTACTGGTTTTTAGCCAGAGAGCTGATCTCTAAGATCAAGTTCGGTGGCGAAGCCTTTGCGTGGGCCTATGGAAAATGGGAAGAGTTTCAACAGATCAACCCGCATCCGGAATACACTGAGGCCGTCCAAGTGGCTCTGTATGTAGCCCTGAAGCTGCAACCCGGGACCCGCACCCGAATTCTCCCTCGACGACCTCGATGGTCAGCCCGTATCGCTGAGTCAGTTCAAGGGGCAAGTGGTTCTAATCGATTTCTGGGCGAGTTGGTGCGGGCCGTGTATCGGCGACCTGCCCTATCTCCGCAAAATCAAGGAAGAAACGGCCGACTGGCCGGTCGTCTTTCTCAACGTGTCGATAGACGAGGACGAGGCCGCTTGGCGGGAGTCGATTGACAAACACGAGATCGAAGGCGTCCATGTGCGCGCTGATGGCTTTGGCTCGGAGGTAGCCAAGTCCTACCAAGTGAGGGGCATTCCTTCGTATTACTTGGTGGACTCACAAGGGCTGATCGTGGAGCGACTTAGGATAAGAGATATAGACGAGATTGTAGCGACGATGGAGAAGAGCTTGTGAGAAGCCGTTTTAGTTTGTGGTCTGTGGTGGTGTGGTGTCTGGTTGGGTTCCAAGGCTGCGGCGGCGACCAAAGCGTCGCGCCAGCGAGCTATAGCATTAGCGGCCAAGTCGTCGGTCAGACCGCGTACCTGGCGGAAGTGGCCATCTATCTGAGCGGGAGTGTGCAGGATACGGCGTGGACGGATGCCGAAGGGCGCTTTGTGTTTGCAGACCTGCCGGAGGGGCGCTATCGGCTGGTGCCGTTCAAGGACGAGCATCTGTTTTTCCCGCCCGAGCAGGAGATCGTCCTTACAGGTGAGGACGCGGCTGGGGTGGAGTTTGTCGAGGTGTTTGCGGTGTTGGAAGTGTCGGTGGATCAGTTGGAGGTGGATGGGACGCCGCAGAGTGTTGTGGTAGAGGTGACCAACAGCGGGTTGGGTCGGTTGGTTTGGCAGGTGCGGCATGGGTCGGCTTGGCTGTCGGTAGAGGGATCGGGCTTTGATGGGGAGGTAGAGGAGCGAGCCGACGGGTCGTTGGCAGGTCAGGGCGCGGGTGTGCTGACGATTGAGACATCGGGTGAGGGGTTGACTGCGGGGGCGTATGCGGACACGCTGTATGTGCAGTCCAATGGCGGCGAAGTGGCTATCCCCGTTAAGATGCACATCGCCGAGCTTCCTGATAGCGACGAGGGGTCCATCCCTATTGGCGTGAACAACGCCGATGGAACATTCAGAATTGCTTTTATCTCAAGTTTTAGAGGGAACGTAGGAGAAAACGATGGATGGTCATTCGACCTCTGGGTAATGGACGCCGATGGCGACGACCCGGTTAATCTGACCAACGATCTGGAGTACAACCGGCAGCCAACGTGGTCTCCAGACGGTCAGCGCATCGCCTTCTCCAAGACCCTTTCGTTTATGGACTCCGATTGGGACCTCTGGGTGATGGATGCCGACGGCGGCAATTTAGTGCAGTTGACCCAAGGGCCGAGTCAAGACCGGAATCCGGCGTGGTCTCCAGACGGTCAGCGCATTGCCTATGGCTCCGATTGGGACATTTGGGTGATGGACGCCGATGGCAGCAACCCGGTCAACTTGGCCACGGACTTCAGCATCGACTTTGGTCCGGCGTGGTCGCCGGATGGTCAGCGTATCGCCTATGCCTCTGCCCCTGATAGTCTGAGTAGGGCCGACATCTGGGTGATGGATGCCAACGGAAAAAATTCGGTCAACCTGACGACGAGCAGCGAAAGCGAGCTCGCGCCCTCGTGGTCGCCGGATGGCCAGCGCATCGCCTATGTGTGCCAACTGGGAGAAGAGGATCGTCAAATCTGCCTGATGAACGCCGACGGCACCGACCAAGTCCCGTTGACAGAAGGGTTCAGGTCTGTAGGTGATCCTGTATGGACGCCCGATGGAAGCCGGATCCTATTTACAGCCTTTGTTTCCGATTCTATCCCTTCACCCAAACATATCTTTTCTATCAGTATTGATGGTTTCGGTGTGATCAATTTGACAGAAGACTTCAGCCCTGAAGGCCAACACTCCTCTCCTGCCGTGTCTTTGTCGCCATAACTGGGACTAATAAACGTATGCGATCATCGCGCATGGCTCTCGCAAACCTTGGACTCGTGCTGCTGTCCATCCTGCTCTTGGCTAGCGCACTTTCCGCCCAGGAAGGCGAGGGCTACCGCCTGCTGTTCAACCAAGTGCGCGTCGATAGGCCCGTGCATTGGCGGGCTTGGCACGCGCCTACTGGGGTGCAGGTGGTGCGCGCCGACGGCACGGTTGAGCCGCGCTTTTTGCGCCGGGTGATAGAAGTGGCGCGAGACGCGCCCGACTTTACCTATGTCAGCACCTTCGCCTCTGAAGACACCTTGCAGGGCGGCATCCGCGCGGTGGGCACTGGTCGGGACAGTGCCCCGCTTGTTTTGGACGGCAATCCCAATACCTACTGGGAGCCGCAGCGCACCAGCTCGCTGGATCATTGGTTTTTGGAAATTGACCTAGGTCGTGCGGTGATCGCCCACCGCGTAGTACTGCGCTTTGTCGCCGAAGGGCAGGGCGACCCTTTTTTGAAGTTCAGGATAATGGCCTCAGATGGGTTGCGCTGGGGGCAAGGTCGCGACCAGCGGCGGAAGTTCTTCCGCGTCGGCTTGGAGACTAAGCCCAACAAAGATCAGCGCGAATACGTCTTTGACATCGCGCCCGACCGGCAGGTGCCCGAAGGTGTCGAGGGTGAGATCGTTCAGTTTTTGCGCATCGATGTACTCGACACCGATGGGCCGAGAGCCGAGGAGATCAGCGCGGGAACCTACGCATTCTTGGCGGAAGAAGATCGGGGGGCTATCGATCATTTTCGCGTCACCGCTGCGGGCCGCGAGATTCTCGTCGGCGAGCGCGACTACTTTGATCTGCCTAGTGAGGAGCGCGGTCCGGTGCGCTACTATCGCCACGAGCGACCCCGCCTCGCAGAAGTTGAGGTCTATTCACTGGGTCAGAACGTGGTGCAGCTAACCCAGAGCGAGATCGAGCGCGGCGCTGACGAGCGCGGCTTTGATTTCCTGTTCCGCCGTATTTTCTCCGATGGGTTGTACAGCTCGGGCTTCAGCGTGCCGCTCTACGATCCGGTGCTCGACGAAGGGCAGCTCAAAATTGACCTCGGTGCCAAGTACTGGCTCGATCGCATCAAGTTGCTCGCGCCAGCCGATGAGATGTCGCCTTTGGCCTATCAACTGCGGCTGTCGGATGGGGCGCTCAGCCCCAACGGCGAGCGGATCTGGACCACCTTTGGCGAGCGGCGCAACCTCAGCGGCTACCAGCACCTAGAAGAGACCTTTCCCTTGCAGGAGGTGCGCTTTATCGAAGTGCGCCATCTCGAATACAACCCCAATGAACAGGTCGAAGGTTATCTGAGCGAAATTCAAGCCTATGGCGAGGGTTTCGTCTCTGAAGTGGAGATGACTTCGCCTTTTATTCCGCTCGATCGGCCGCGACTTTTTTCAGTAGTCGAGTGGGAAGGAGAACAACCGCCGGGTACTCAGGTCGAGATTCGCACCCGCTCCGGCGAGGAGATTGTTGAAGTCCCTCACTACTACTCCACTATTGGCCGCGAGATCTCCAAGGAAATGTGGGAAGTGCTGCCTGAAAACCGCCGGCCGCCGGTGGTCATTGAGCAGGTCGCCGGGCCGAGTTGGAGCAATTGGAGCGAGGTGTACGAGGCTTCGGGTGTGCCCTTTAAGTCGCCGAGTCCGCGGGCCTTCGTGCAAGTGCAAGTCAGGCTGCGCTCCCGCGAGCCGCTTCGAGCGGCGAGGATCCGCGATTTGCAGCTGCGCTTTGAGCCGCCGCTGGTAGATAAAATGGTGGGCGAGATCTGGCCGGTGTGGCAGGTCGAGCCGGGAGTGGAGCAGGACTTTGTGCTCTACCTGCGGCCCGAATTCGCCGCTGGCAACATAGGCTTCGATCGGCTGCGGCTGTACTCGGCCTCGGCCGCACCAATCGAGTTGCTCTCGGTGCGCTCGGGCAGGGAGACTGCGTTGCGCGTCGGAGCCGGGCGGCAGTTGTGGCCGGGCGAATTGGTCTTGGAACAGGAGACAGAAGGCGAGGTCGAACTGGCCTTTCCCGAGCCGGTATCCCGTGGTAGTTCTATCTACGAGCTCAAATTCCGCACCAAGGTCTTTTTGCAAAGCACGACCTTTACCGCCGAGCTAGAGCAGGCGAGCCAACCGGGCCGAGTGCAGTTGGTCAGCGACGGCGACGCCTCAAGTCTCATCTCTAGTCAGTCACTGGTGGTGGTTTCGGACTTGGAGCGGACCCGACTGCTAAAAGACGTGGCTGTGGTGCCCAAGGTTTTTACCCCCAATGGCGACGGGATCAACGACCATACGGAGATTGAACTGGCGATTTTTCACTTGGAGGGAGCCAAGCAACTGCGGGTGGCAATCTATGACCTATCGGGGCGTAGGGTGCGCGATCTGTCGAGAGGCACCGAGCATCCCAGCGGCGAACGGCGCGTCGAGTGGGACGGCCGCGATGAAATTGGCGTAGTGGTGCCGCCTGGGCTCTACGTGGTGCAGGTCGGCTTTGCCGCCGACAGCGACGCGGCAGGGACGCACGCGGCGAGATTGGTACACGTGGCCTACTAATGCGGCGGGCGACGGTCATCCTCCTGCTATGGGCATCCGCCGCCGAGGGCGACGATCTCTTGCACTGGGGCATTGGTAAAGTCTATGCCCACGGCGAGACCTTTGAGATGGACTATGTCTCGCCGGCGATCCACAAGTGGTACGGGCCGCGCTACTTGCCCGAGACCTATATGGCACCTTGGTACGACCAAGGGAGCAACTTTGCCCGCGACACATACCTGCGCTATATCAGCCTGATCCTCGAAGGCGACGAGACCTACGACACCTTTGGCACACCCCTCGGCCGCGGCTGGCTGGTGTACAACTGGCAACAGGAACAGCCCGGCGCGCGCGGCAGCTTCATCGACAAGCGCGGCGGCGGCCTAGCCTCGCGGCGCCTGATGGGCAACCAGCGGCCGGCCTACCGCGACTTCTTCAGCCGCTTGGTCATTGCTTCGGACCAGCGCGGCGCATCGTCGTACCGGCTGATGATCGGCGATGAGATCGCGACCCGCTTCACGCCGCTGACGTTCAACAAGCCGCGCTTCAATGGCGTGCGCCTCGACTACGCGGCCGAGCGCTACGAGGCCAGCTTGCTCTTGTCGCGGCCGAGCAATCCCGACGAAGAGGAACAGACCAACTCGACCACCGTGATGGGTAGCCACCTCGAATATCAGGCTGGGACAGGAGGGAACTTCGGGCTGACCTATGTCAATGCTCACAACGTGCTGACGCAGGTGGAATTCGACGAGGGCAACCCGCTGCACGGGATTCTGACCTCGCTGGAAAACCAGCCGTTGGACAAGCTGTGGGTCAGGATCAGGGATGATTCTCCCGGTAGCGGCAGCGTCGGAGCGGCGCTGGCGGGTTTTGACATCGTCATGGTCGATACTAGTGGTCGCCAGTTAAGGGGCCGCGATATTGGTTTTCTGCCACGGCGCGAGGGCGGTTTCCAAGAGGGGGGGCGGCTGTTTGCCCGCGACGAAGAAAGCATCCTGCTCGAATACGATATGGGCAGCCTCGACTTTGACGACGTGCAGTCGGGCGACCTGCGCGAGGTACGAGTCGAACTCTCGCTGGCCAATGACTATAGGGTAGAAGTTGCCTCGGACTTGCAAACGGATGGTCAGCGACGCAATGCTGAGATCGTCTTTTTGCCCGTCGCTAGGGCCGCAGGTAATGTCCAAGACAACAGCAACACCAAGGTGGTGCGGCTCGATTATGGTCTGCCGACAGCGAGCGAGCTGATCGGCGTCAACTGGAATTTAAACGATTGGCAGGGCTTTTCGCTTTTGGGCGAGTTGGTGCTCAACCGCCGCTTTTCGCGCTACCCCAATCCCCATATCTCGGCGCACCACGAGACTGTTGCCAGTGCCTACGCTGGCTACCTCAACGCCGCCTATCGCAGAGGTGCTTGGATGCTTTTCGGCGAGGGCTTTTCAATCGCGGACGATTACAGTACCCGCTACTGGCTCACCGACCGCAACGGTCGGATCAAGTTCAAAAACCCAGTGCCACAGGTCTATGAGTTTGTCGATGACGACGACGACCTCAACGGCCTGACCGAGTGGGAGCGACCCTTTTTCGTGCGCTGGGGCGGGATTGCTGAATCAGTGACGGACTCACCGACCAGCATCCGCTTGGACCAGCGCGAAATGGCTTGGCCGGGTCTAGACGAAAACGGCGACTTCATCAACGACCACAACCAAAACAGAAACCTCTATCCCGACTACGAAGAGCCTTTCCTGCGCTATCGCGCCGACCGCCCCGAGTTCCTCTTCGGCCTCGACATGAACCACAACGGCGTCATCGACCGCTTTGAAAACGACCTCGTACCCGATTACCCCTACAAGCGCGACCATCGGGGTTTCAACGCTTACCTCAAGGTCGAGGTGGTGCCCGCATTTGAGGTAAGCGTCGGGCGACAGGACATGCGGCTGGTGGCTGGCGACGGGCGGACTCGCGCTTGGTATGTGCTAGGCACTTGGCGCTACCGCTTCGCCGGAGGTAGCCAGTTCCGGTTCTTTGAGTTCGCCGCCCGAGTGCGCGACGAAATCCCCGACGATTTGCGGCAGTGGTTCCAGCCGTTGGGGGAACCGGGGCGGATGATGGACCGGATCGACTTTTTGCCGGGACGGAACGCTTGGAAAAACTCGCTGTACCTCGACTTGGACCAACGTCTAGGGAAGAAGATAAGGCTCTTGCACCGCTTCAAATGGGATTGGGTCGAGCAGCAGGACCCGGTCGACGAGGTGCGGTTCCGGGAGGGCCGCAAGACCAGCGGCTTCTTGGGCGCGATCAACAAAGCGGAGTGGAGCATCCCAGTAGGCTTAGGCGTCTTGGAGCCTCGTTTCAAAAGCGAGTTTCGCCGGGAGCGGCCCTTTAGCACGCGCCTCTTAGAATCCACGAGCTTGGAGGAAACCTTCTTCCTGATATGGACGCAGCCGCTTTTTGCCGAGGCGATGGGTATCAGCTACTTCCCGCGCTACGGCCGCCAGATCTTCAACACTGAATTGCAGGTGGGGCTGGAAATAGGCCGGTTGTGGCTTTTGGAGGGGAAGCGGGAGGAAGTGGATGCCGACTTCTTCGGCTGGACTGCGGTCGCCCAACTCACAAACCGCACGGCCTATCAGGGGTATCAGCTAGTGACTACTACCGGCTTGCAGTTTCAACAGCGGCGTTTTGCAGGGCGGGCACCGCAGGAAGCGAGTTTGGTCTTTATGACGTTGTACGCGGGGTTGAGCCGATGAGGGGCTGGCTGGGGGTCGCGGTGCTCGTGTTGCCAGGGGGTCTCTTCGGCCAGCCGGCGCAGACTTACGTGCTGGGAGACCAAGGCACCTCCGCTTGGCAAGTCGGCGGCGATGGTCTCAAACCCGAACATGTACTTAATGCCCAACTCGGTCAGATTGAGCTGACTAACACACCGGGGGCGACCATCGACTTTGACTACCGGCCGGGTTGGATTGGACCGCTGTACTTCGACGAAGAGGTCAATATCGCCGCGCGGGTCCTAGAGTTCGGTTCGATTCGAGCGCCGAACTCCGGTCGGGGGCACGAGCGCCAGCTTATAGGCACAGTCAACGGCGATCACGAAGTAGCCTTCGAGCGCAAACCGACAATTTTCGAACCAAGGGTGGCAACGAGGGGCATTTGGGTGATCCTCGACTTTGGGGTACCGGTGGGGGTGCGGCGGGTGCAGTTCTATCCGCGCAACACCGTGGTGGCGACGCCGGCGACGCCGTTCCACAATGACTTTCTGCGCGGCTACGAACTGTGGCTCAATCAGTTCCCCTCCGGCCAGCCCGATGTGCTGATCGAGCGCGAGGCGCAAAACGAGGAGCCGGTCGTCGATGTAGCCATTCCGCCGCAATACGTGCGCTTCGTCAAGATCAAATCGCTGGCCGACGTGCCCTTTGAAATTGACGAGGTCGAAGTCTATGGCACGGGCTTTCTGCAGCAGGGCCTCTATCTGTCCAATATCATCGACTTAGGCGACCGGGCCACAATAGGCTTTGTCGAGTGGATTGAAGACGTGGTTGGCCATGCGGATTTTTCGGACTTGGAGGTGCGGGTGCGGACGGGTACCGATCCCACGCCGCTGATCTATCGCGAGTGGTTTTTCGATGCCGACAGCCTTCGCGCTCTCCGCGAGGTCAGCCGCGAGACCTACGTCGATTCGCTATTGCTAGTCGATCGCGGTGGCATCCGCGACGACACCGAGCACTGGAGCCCGTGGTTTGTGGTGCGGATGGACGAACTGGTGAGGGCACCAACTCCACGCCGCTATATCCAGTTCCGCTTCGAGTTTGCGGCGGGTCTCTTTGAGGCGCGCCAAGTTGACGAGTTGCGCTTTGACTACCTACAGCCGCCGCTGGCGGACTCGCTGCACGCCGAAGTCTTTCCGCGGCTAGCCGAGGCGGAAAAGCCGGCGACCTTTCGCTACGCGGTGCGGCTGCGCTCCACGGGAGAGGTGCGCGGTTTTGACCGGTTGGAAGTCGATGTCAATGTACCAATCGCGGCGGTGCGCGAGGTAACACTCGACGGGCAGCCGCTCGACTTTGCGGTGGATTTTATTCGCGACGACAGCTTCGGTCTCAGTTTTCCCCTCATCCGCCACGACGGAGCAGTGCTGGAATTCACGTTCGACCTGCCGATTTTTCGCTTCGGCACCACCTTTTCGGGCCGCGTTTACAACAGCCACGCGGATGCTGTGCCGCAGCGGTTGGAGCCGGGGGAGGCGACGGATTTCGGGCCGGGAGATTTTCCCGAGCTATCAAACCTCTCGGTGGCGATTCCCAAGGCGCAGATCGGCAAGTTAGTCGGCGAGATCGCGTTCGAGTCGCGCATTTTTACGCCCAACGGCGACGGGGTCAACGATCATCTCAACGTGTTTTTCAACGTATTGCAGCTAACGCGACCCGCGCCGGTGCGCTTGGCCTTGTTTGATCTATCGGGGCGATTGATACATGAGTTGTTTGTCGCGGAGCGGGGAATCGGGCCGGTAGAGGTACAGTGGGATGGACGGCTAGCGAACGGGAAAACTGCGTTGCCGGGGACGTATATTTGGGCGTTGCGGGTGCAGTCGGATGCGTTTGCAGAGGTGCACACTGGGACGGTAGGGGTGGCGCATTGATAAGGTCCATCGTGAAATTATGGGTGCTCCTGCTGCTCCCCCTGCCCCTCGCTGCCCAAGACTACGGTGCCCGCCTCGGCACTGTCAAACGCGGCGGCAAAGTCTCTTTTGAACCGCGTGGGCCTGGCGTGCTCTTCGACGCGCTCGATCCGGCCGTGCGCAAGTGGTACATCCCGCAGGAGCTGTACACCGAATACCGCTGGAAGCAATGGGAGTACTCCAATTACGCGCGCAACTTGTACCAGCGCTACGTCTCCACCTCGCTCGAAGGCAGCTATATCTACGATGTGTACGGCAACTATCTGACCCGAGGCTGGCCGATCTTCGACTGGCGGCAGCAAAACCCCCAGCCCTTTGGTTCGACTTTGGCCCAGGACAGGCGCTTCGCCAGTTGGTTCAACCAGCTACTGATCGCCTCGGACCACAAAGGGCAATACCACTACGCCATCACCATTGGCAGCCAGATCCGCACCACCCTGACGCCGATGACCTTCTCCAAGCCGCGCTTCAACGGCATCCAGTGGGATCTCCTCTCCGACAAATACGCGCTCACCATGCTGCTGTCGCGGCTCAACAGCCTGATCGACGAGACTGGCTCGCCGATAGGGACCTCGGAAAAGACCAACAACACCAGCTTGGTCGGCAGCCGGCTGGAGGTGCAGGTCGGCGACTTCGTCAAGGTCGGTGGGACCTATCTCAACGCACACCACGTGCAGACTCAAACCGAGATATTCAACGGCAATATCCTCAAGGGCAACCTCACTGGTGCCCAGAACTTGACCAACGTCAGTTTTATCGAAGTAGTCATTAAGGACGATTCGCCCGAAGACGGCGAGGCTGGTGGCGCACTCTTCGCGCAAGACATCGTCATCTGGGACCTAGAGGGCAAGCGCACGCGAGGCTCGGAGATCGGCTTTCGGCCACTAGTGGAGGGCGGGTTCCAGCGCCGAGGTTTTCTCGCCGCCGACGGGCGCGAGGAAATCCGCCTGCGCTACGATTTCGAGGACCGCTCCTACGCCGGGCCGCCTCCCAGCGAGATCCAGCGGGTGCAGGTAGAGTTGGTCTTGGCCAACGACTATCTGGTCGAGATGGCCTCTGATCGCCAGACCGACTTTCGGGAGCGGATCGTGGCGGTGCCAGTGGCGCGGGCGTTGGGCAATGTCAAGGATTCGTCCAACCAGCGGGTGTTGGCCCTCGATTACGGGCTACCCACCGCCAATCAGATCGCCGGCTTCACCTTTGAGTTGACCGATCTAGAGGGCTTCAACACCTACTTTGAAGTCGCCGCCAACCACCAATACCGGCAATACCCCAACCCCAACCTTGAAAAGCACCACGTTGCCAGCAGCGAGTCCGAGGCCTGGATGCTCAATGTCTCCAAGACCGACTATCCCTACTTCGCGCTGTTGGAGGCCTTCGACATGGCCCCCAATTACCAGACAGGGTTTCAGGTCGTCGATCGCAACGGGATCGTCGATTACGCGAACCCGTTGCGCTTCTTTGAATTCGTCGAAGACAACGACGACCAGGATCGCTTTCCCGACTGGGCGCGGCAGGGGTCGCCGAGGGACCGCCAGATCTTTCCCGGCTGGGACGAGAACAACGACCTGATCTCCGACTTCAACCAAAACGACACTCCTTCAAGCCCCAACCGAGTGCCCGACTACGAGGAGCCTTTCCTGCGCTTTCACACCGACCGGCCGGAGTTCCTCTACGGCATCGACCAAAATCACAACGGCTGGATTGACCGCTTTGAAAATGACGAAGAGGCCGATCTACCCTACAAGCGCGACCGCAAGGGTTACAATCTGTACGTCGGGGCCTTTCTACATGCCGACCTGCGGGTGACTGCGGGCCGCCAGCGGCTCGCACAGCGCTCTGACGACCGCCGCGCTCACGCCGATTACCTGATGCTGGCCGGGGACCACTACTTTACTAACTGGGGGCGGGCACGGGTTTTTCAGGACCTGCGCCGCGTCGAAGACGATATCTTCGATCACCTCGTGCAGTGGACGCAATTGCCCAATACCCGAGGCGAACTGGTGCCGACCCCAGACGTGCTGCCGGCGCAGAACACAGTGGTCAATACCACTTGGCTGGGTTTTGACTTCGACCGCTGGCCCGGTTTTAAGTTCGTCAACATGTTCAAGTGGCAGTACTACCACCAGCGCGACCCAAGCATCGCGCTGCTGTTGCGCGGGCAGCGCGAGGATGGCTCGTTTCTGGGGCTGATCAACAAGGCTGAGTACCGGCTGCAGCTAGGCAAACTGACCGTAAGCCCGGCCGGCAAAAGCGAGTTGCGCCGCGAAGTTCCGGTGCTCCGCAGCCAGCCCGAGCGCAAGGAGTGGAGCCAACTCCTGCTCGCCGTCGGACGCGTATCGGTCATGCGCAGCAGCTACTTAGAGGCTGGGATCGAGTACCACAACTTCCGGCAGTTGCGCGATCCAACGCCACCGGGGGCTGAAGACAGCTTCTGGGAGACGACAACAGTCGCCCAGTTGACCAATATCTCCGACTATCAGGGCTATAAGCTGACGACGGTGCTGGGGTTCGACGTGACCCGGCGCTACCAAGAGGTCGAGGGGACGCGGACGCGGACGAGGGGGTTTCTCACCGTGTACGCGGGAGTCGAGCAATGAGATGCGCACTCTGGGCGGCGCTTTTGTGGCTGGGTTGCGCCAGCGAGCGTCCGCCTCTCCAACCCCCAATCTCAGACGAAGAGCCGGTTTTTGACCACAGCACCTTCCCGGATGCAGGGCTTGAACGGGCGGTGCGGCAGGTGCTGGGACAGCCACAAGGGGACTTGGAGAGCGAGGAGCTATCTAGGTTGCGAGCGCTAGACGCGGGCGGCTATGGGATCACAGACCTCGAGGGAATTGAGCGGCTGAGTGGCTTGGATACCCTGATGCTGGGCGACAATGTCGTAGTAGATATGGACCCGCTCGCCGGATTGACCCGGCTACAGGTGCTCGACCTGTCCAACAACGAGATCGCCGACCTTGTGCCGCTGGCCAATCTCCTACTACTAAGAGCACTCAACCTCGACGGCAACCAAGTAGAAGACCTTGCGCCGCTGGCGCGGTTGACGCAGTTGGGCCTGCTCAACCTCGACGGCAATCAAGTCCGCGATGTTTCGGTGCTCGCGCAGCTCCGGCGCTTGCGCAGCGTCGAGCTGTCGGGCAACCCGCTCGACCTAGACCAAGTGGAGGCCCTGCGCGAGCGGGGGATGGAGGTGACCTTTTTCCTGCCGGGGATTTTCTTCCAAGACGCTCAACTAGAGCGTGCGGTGCGCAGTGCGGTCAGGAAGCCAACCGAGGAACTGACCGCGATAGAACTGCGCACGATTACCCGTCTGATGCTCAACAGCTCGGTCAAGTCGCTGGAGGGCATTGAGCATCTAACCAACTTAGAAAGCCTGAGTTTTAGCGGCTCTATTAGGGAGGGCGAGTTGGAGAGCCTGTTGCCGCTGGCGGACTTGAGCAGGCTTCATATCCTCCAATTGGCAACGGCCAAGATCGAGGATATTAGCGCCCTATCCCGACTGACGAACCTGGAGAAGCTCAACCTCAACAACAATGCCATTGTGGATATTTCGCCGCTGGGCGGTTTGGCCAATCTCCGCGAATTGTGGCTTGAGATAAACCAAATACAAGACCTGTCGCCGCTGGCGAATCTCCGCCGACTGGAGATACTGTATCTCGCAGAAAATGCAGTCGAGGACCTGTCGCCGCTGGCCGGGCTAGATCGGCTGGTAAAGCTGCGCTTGTCCGACAATCGAGTGGCGGATATTTCGCCGCTGGCCGAATTGTACGCCCTCACCCAGCTCGAATTTGCCAACAACGCCGTGGCCGAGATTTTGCCCTTAGGCGGGTTGCATTCCCTCGAAGCCTTGGACTTTACCGCCAACTTGGTCGGCGATCTCAGTACGCTGGCCGACAAGCCGCATCTAACGGCTCTGTTCTTTGGCCAGAACTTAGTGGAAGATCTCTCGCCGCTGGCCGGCCTCCCCGAACTCAGACGCCTGCGCCTGCCGGACAATCAGGTAGTGGACATCGCTGTGTTGCTAACGCTGGAGAAGCTGCTCTCGGCCGACCTACGGGGCAACCCACTCAGCGAGGCCAGTATTGACCTGATTGATGTGCTTGTAGAGAGCAACCGCAATATCATCTTCTGATGAAATTACGTCTCTGCATATGGGCGATTGCGTTGAGCGCCGGTTCGGCTTGGCCGCAGTTGGAATTGGTGGTGGGCCGGGAAGGGTACTCTTACTTAGCCATCCAAGATTCCGCAGCTTTCGTCAACTGGGCACCTGATTCGCTGTGGACGTGGGTGGTGACGCCAGGCGAGAATCTGATGGCCAACGCGCGCGCTCGGGGCGGACAGATTTTGGTTTCGGTCACAGAGCCTACTGTGGGCTTGCTAGAGGAGACGGTTGAGTGGCCCGTGTTTCGCCGCGATATAACTGCGGTGCAGGCCATTGCCGACGGCGACCCGGGGACGGCCTTTGACCCCGATGAGTTTGGATTGAGTCGCCAAGCGTCGATCTACATCGACTTGGGCGGGGCCTATACTATCGTGCGGACCAGAGCGTTCCCGCGCCTCGACGCCGAGCACATAGGCCGCTTTCCGCAGACTTTTGACTTGGGGCTGGGCGACCGACTACAGCCGGTGGATGCCTTGGAGCGCCTGTTGACAGCTAACGACTATCCCGCCGCCGGACATCTCGGTGGCGAGGTTCGCTTCCAACGCTATGTGTTCTTTGGCACTACCCGGCCCAATATCCGTGCGGTTATCGAGTGGCCGGGCGTCCTCCCAGTCAGCGGCCAGCGCCAAGCGCGCTACGTGCGCTTCCAGCCCCTAGGCGACGCGCCTTGGGAGTTGGCCGAGTTGGAGCTCTACACAGACGGCACGACGCGGCCGGGGTTTTTTCGCTCAGTGCCGCTATTGGCCACCACTGGAACGCCGGTGTGGGGGCGGCTGCGCCACGAGGGCGGCGCGCCGCTGGAGGAATTGCCCATTGTGGTGCAGACGCGCACCGGCCCGGATGACGAGCCAGTGCATTACTTCATCACCCAAGGGCCAGACGAACGCCGGGTCAATCGATCCGTCTGGGAAAATGCCTCCGAGTTCCCAGGCATTGCCCAGGGACCGGTCGCGTCCAATCCCGACTGGAGCGGCTGGGAAACGGTCACTGGCGGGGTGGTGCGCTCGCCAAGCCCGAATCGCTTCTTGCAGTTCCAAGTGCGCTTTTTGCAGCCGGGCATCAAGTTAGAACGACTCGTCTTCGAGTACTCTTCGCCGCCTGTTGCTGGCGAAATCTACGCTGAAATCAGCCCGCCGCTAGTCGATGTCGGGGTGGAGACAGCCTTTGTGGCGACCGTGCAGACGCACCGCCTCGCCGAGCGGTCGGACACCGGTTTCCGCTTCGTCGAGGTCCTGACCGCAGCGCAGGTCGAGGGCATTGACAGCGTCAAGGTCGATGACGAGCACGCACTGCACACCCTGCGCTTGGACCCCGGACGCGGATTTGCCGTAAATCTCTGGCAGCGGGTGCTAAAGGACGGCAGCCTCGTGCACATTTTCTTTCGCGGCAAGGTCTTTGTCGATGGGACGCGTTTTGATGTGCGCGTAGGCGAGCAGCGCCGCGTCTTGGATGAGGCACCCTACGAGATGTTCCAGTACGCACGCGAAGCGGATGTAGATCCTGTGCTACTGGGTGAGGGCTTGACGGTGCGCCTCTCCACGTCAAACGCTGCCCTTGTCGCCGACGTGGAGCCGACGCCGCGGGTGCTGACGCCCAACGGCGACGGGGTCAACGATCTGTTCGCGGTCGCCTATAGCTTGCTCAAGCTGACGCGGCCAGCAGCGGTCTTCTTTCGCATCTATGATTTGGGAGGTGGCTTGGTGCGCCGGGGCTATGCTGGCGAGGACCAGAGCGGACGCTTTGCCCAAGTCTGGGATGGGCGCGACGATTGGGGCAGGCTGGTCGCACCGGGGATGTACCTCTATCACCTCGAGGTCGCAGCCGATGTCGGCACCACGCGCCACAGCGGCCTAGTCAACGTGGCGTACTAACGAGTGCCCTCTGAAAGCAGTGATTTGATCTGTCCCCACGACTGAGCCTCGACGCTCGTAGCGGCAGGGGGAGCCGGTCGCCAGGTGGGCCAGTTTCCGCCCAAGCCATTGGTCAATTCAACTAAATTGCTTCCGTCAATATCGACCACCCAGATCTCAAATTGGTCGCCCATACTGGGACTAGAGACGAAGGCTATTCTCATGCCGTCGGGTGACCAAGCCGGACTAGTACAATACCGTCCTTTGGTTAGATTTACGGGGTCGCTCCCATCCGCATTCATAATCCACACGTTGAGGATCCCCTCGCGGTCGGAGATAAATGCGATTTTGTCCCAGTCTTGCCCCCAGCCGTCGATGGCCAGCCCCAGCATTGCCAAGAAGATGATCAGTATGGACCGATAGCTCATAATATTGAAAAAGCAAGCGAATTGATTGCGATACTCTTAAATCAGCCCACCGAAAGATGGAGTCTCTTGCCGATCGCTCTTGCATACTTTTCTAGCGTTGACAGCCTAATATCCTCTGCATGATTTTCTATTCTTGAAATAGCAGATTTCTGGGTATCTAGCCTTTGCGCCACCTCTTCTTGGGTCAGGCCAGCTTCTTCCCGAGCCTGTCTAAGAAGAACACCTATCTTGAACTCCAAGTAACCGGCTTCGTAATTCTCGGCAAATTCGGGATCTCTTGCTTTGCGTCTTGCGACGTACTTTTTCAAGTCGCTCATGGGTTCTTCCTCCTGAAGTAATCTCGTTTTCTCTGTTCTGCCAGATGAAGGTCCGATCTTGGAATCTTCTGTGTCTTTTTGGCAAAGGCATGGTTGAGGACCACCAAGTTTGGACCGTCGAAGAAGGACAGAAGTCTGAATGTATCCCTACCAATGTTGACGCGAATTTCCCAAATTTCATCGGTGTTGACCAACTTCTTGAAGTACTGGCGGGGGACAAACTCCAATTCCTCAATCAGATGCAATGTCCAAGTGATTTTGGCAGCTTGCCTAGTAGCTATGGAGTCGAGAAACTGTTCGACAGGGCAGTGTCCAGATGCTGTGCGATAAAAGCTGATCTCTCTCACGCTGATAAGTTAACGAATATGTGAACCGAAGCAAGCAGAACAATTTAGCACCGGCCTCGGTCTTCGGCGCGGCGCCCGTGCACTAATTCCATTACCGGGACGCCGTAGTCGCAACTAGCGCCGATTCCCCTCCCAGAGTCCGCCGCAGGAAATCCACCGCGCGTGGGATGGCAGCTCTCAGCGAGAAGAGTGTGTGTCCGCCTCCCTCGTAGATGAACGCCTCGAATTCGGGGGGCTCGCGTCCCAGCACTTCCATGGCCCGGATCAGGGAATGAGCTTGGCTGACGGCGACGGTTTCGTCAGCGTCGCCGTGGTGGAGTTGGACCGCGGGCAGGTCTTCGGCGAACAGGACCGAGGAGCGGCGCACCAGTTCGAGGCGAACTTCTGCAAGGTCGATTTCACCTCTCATGTAGGGCTGGATGAAGGTGGTATCGATGTGGGCGACCCCGGTCAGGTCGCGTGGAGAGCCCATGGTCGCTTCCCGCGCAATCTCCCGGACCCAGTCGTCGAAGAAGTCGGTGGGGCCGAAGAAGGCCACGATGTTCTCGATGCGCTCGTCGCGGATCCCGGCTAGCAGGGCAACGCCTGCTCCACGGCTGCCGCCGACGATGCTCAGGCTTTCGATCTTCGCCTGCGGCGTTATCTCCAATGCAACGTTGAGGAGCGCCAAGGCGTCGTCCACGTCGTAGTCCCAGTGGCCGCCGGGGCCTGTCGAGACCCATTCCTGGTTCTCGTACTCGAGGGGTTCGCTGCGAAAGGACGGGATCACATAGACGAAATTGTCGCGCAGTTCGCCGAGGGCGAAGAGCACGATGCCGATTTCATCCACCTCAACGCCGCTGTCGCCCCCGTGCAGGTACATCAAGATGGGCAAGCTGCCTGGAGCCGCGGAATCGGGGGCGAGGATCGCTCCGTAGTGGAGCACCTCCCCCACTCTGTGGGAAACGATGCGCAGGGTGGCCGGGGTCTCGCTTAGAGGATACGACTCGGTGAGTTCGATGGTCGCCTCGGCTGCGGAAACATCGCGTTGGGCCCAGTCGGCGCGGACGGCCTCCACCTCGGCCGTGGTCGGAGGCGCAAAGAGGTCGTCGAGTTTGGCCTCCAAGTCGATCGCGTCGGGCTTCACCGGATCGCCGACCTGATCGCATCCCGCCAGCAGCCCAAGTAGCAGCACAGCCGGCAATAGCCCGCGCACGCATCGAATGTCCAGACCACCTGTCTTCAAGAGCGACTCCTATGTTTCCGTCCTGATATTAACCTGCCCTAAGCACCCTAATATAAGCCTGTTGCACCCACGCATGGAGGGGAGCGTCCAGTTTGCGCCTGACCCTAGTCTGGGCTGAGCGCCTTGACAGAGAATCCAAAAAAGTCCCTTTATGTTTTTTATAGTCTCACCATTGATCAGGCCGCGCACCAAGTAACCGCAAGCGCCAAAGCTCAAGGAGCAGCTATGGGAAGTGAAAAAGTGTTTACAACGGCACCCTCACCTGAAAGCGCGGGAATAGCTTCACAGGCAATCCTGAATTTCCTGCAGCGGATCGACTCCGAGCGAATCTGCATGCACGGGTTCCTGCTGGTGCGTCACAACAGAATCGCGGCTGAGGGATACTGGGCTCCGTGGACGGCGGAACGCATGCACCGGATCTATTCGGTCAGCAAGAGCTTTGTCGCGTTGGCGGTCGGGATGATGATCGACGAAGGCCGGCTCACTCTCGACGATCGGGTCGCCGAATACCTCCCGGACAAACTGCCGGAAGAACTTCATCCGTGGCTTGCCGCCTCGACCGTCCGGGACCTCCTGACGATGGCGACTCCCCATTCGACAACCTCTTATACGCGCGACGATCCAGACTGGGTTTGGACCTTTTTCAACCGGGCCCCTTCGCATCCTCCCGGAACGATCTTTTCGTACGACACTGCGGCAACCGTCGTGCTCACGGCCACGGTCGAACGGCTTGCTGGCATGCCCTTTCTGGATTACATGCGACCGCGATTTCTGGACCGGATCGGATTCTCCGCTGACGCATGGTGCATCCGCACGCCCGAGGGTGTGTCGTGGGGCGGATCAGGAGTCATCTGCAGGCTTCGCGATATAGCCAGAGTCGCACTCGCCTGCATGAACGGCGGCATGTGGGGCGATGAAAGAGTCCTCCCAGAGGCGTACGTGCGCGCCGCGACTTCCAACCAGATCGACAACGCCATCCGGGGGAACTGCGGGTATGGATATCAGATCTGGCGAGAAAAAGAGAACGGATTCTCCTTCCGCGGGATGGGCAGTCAGTACGCCATCTGTTTTCCCGACAAAGAGTTTCTATTCACCTGCATCTCCGACACCCAAGGCGCACCGGCCGGCAGCGACATTCCGGTTGTGATGCGTGAGGAACTCTACCCCCACCTAGCAGACGCGCCGCTTGCCGAAAACCGCGACGCCCACGCGGAGCTCTGCGATAAGATCGAGCGGCTAGCCGTCCTGCCGATCCCCGGGGGCCCCGACGCAAGGGCGGCTTTGGAAGTCAACGGAGTCTGGTATGCTTTGGCAGACAACCCAATGGGAATCACGCGGATGCGCCTGTCCTTTGAGGAGGATGAGGGCACCTGGGAGTACACCAATGGTCAGGGCGACAATGTGCTGCGGTTCGGTATCGGGCGCGTGCTGTCCGGCAAGTTCCCTCAACGCAACTACTTTGGCGAACAGATCGGCTCGGTCCCCGGCATTGAATACGATTGTCTGGCCTCGGCCGCGTGGGTCGATGAGCAGACGCTCAACATGGAAGTCTATATCACGGATATTTACCTCGGTGGGCTCAGGGTATCTTTCGCCTTCAAGGGGGAAGAGATCGGCGTCTTTATGACAAAGCAAGCCGAGTGGTTCCTGGACGAATTCAATGGATTCGCCGGAGGAAGGCGTCTCTAACTTGGCGTGGCGATATGGGCTAAGAGTTAAGGGATTCTTACTATGGCAAGTCAATTTCTCATAGATGGCGACCTGTTCGTCGAAGTGGTGGACAACAACGACGGAGGAGGCTTCCCGCAGAAACGGGTTGATGAACTCTCTCAAGCGAACCAGAAAGGTCGTTTTGACGACATCGCTTTCCCTTTTGAACGGGCGAACGGTTACAATGGTGTGCGCCAACTCTACAGCCGACGCGGCCCACAGGAGAACATTTTCCGGTCATCCTGGGCAAGCAGCCTCAATTTTGAGTTCATCTACGACCGGTCCGGCAGGTCCATGATTCCCCGTTGGCTTGGCGGCAAACTCGGAACTCCGCCAACGCCAAGCCAACTCACTCGGCTCGATGACAGCTCGGTCCGATTGACGACCGCGATTCCCGAACCCCGTCGCATTGAGGTCAGCACGACCTTTACCCTCGTTCCACCGCATTACATTGATTTGGAAACCACCTGCGTTGCCCATCCCGACGCTTTTGTGGGGGATTGGCTAGGGCTATTTTGGGCGAGTTATATCCACAACCCCGAAAACAAGACCACCTACTTCCTCGGCTGTCCTGACGAAAACAGTCCCGAACAATGGATTGAATCGCTAAGGGAACAGCCACTGAATGCGCGCGTCTTTGCCAGTGAAGCCGATGCGCTTGTCGAGGGTGAACCCAATCCAGATGGCGGCTTGTTCCACAACATTCGCCCCAGCCGATATGTCCATCCGTTCTTTTACGGATGCTGGCGCAATATGATGCTCGAACTGATGTTCAAGAGCACCGAATCCCTTCGATTCGCTATTCAGCCAACAGGCGGCGGATTGACCAATCCAGCGTGGGACTTTGCCATGCTCATAAAGAATTGCCAACCATTGACCCACTATACCTTCAGTACCCGCGTGGTCTTCAAGCCGTTTGTGAGCCGTGAAGACGCATGGGAAGAGTATCAGAACTGGGTGGATGGTTAGCTCCGTACTTCCGCCAGCGAGACCGTCCTGTGTTCCCTGACTGAAACCGAGACGGCTGCGGCAATTTCGACATCGAATAGGGCATCTTCTGGAGGATTGCGGGCCTTGCGGCGGCCCTCTATGGCATCGAGAAAGGCGGCGGCCTGCCGGACGAACGGAGACGGCTCGTTCGCAAAAGTGAGCACCTCGGAACGGTCCCCATGAAAAACGGCAATGGAATCCTCGCCGGGCGGGTTGTTGGCATTGGGCAGGATTCCGCCCTCGGTGCAGACAAATCGCGGCTGTGGGTCGGTCATGCCCTCTGGGCCGATGTAACTGGCCGTGGCCGAAGCGAAGGCCCCGTTTTCAAATCCGATTAGGGCCCCGCATGTCTCCTCCACTACGCGACCCGGAGCTGTATTGCGCATCCGATTGGCCATCGCGGACACAGTGATCGGCCGGCCGAGAATCCAGCGGACGGCATTGAGATAGCAGTAACTCATGTGGGTCAGCGGCATCCCCCCACTCGCCTCTTGGTCGTAGTACCACCCGTCTGGGTCCGGGTTCCATAGGGCCGTGGTCACGGCCATCACCGGTGCCCCCAGTTCCCCTCCCGCCACTAGGCGCTGGATCTCCTCCCAGGCAGGGTCGTAACGGCGCTGAAACCCGGCCTCCACAATCCGATTGTTCCGGGCCGCCGTTTCTGCGATCTGGTGCCCATTCTCCACACTCGAAGCGAGACATCCGCCCACGAGGAGGTCGTAACCGGCATCCAATGCCCAAATGGAGACCTCATCCTGAACGCGATGCGGAACTTCGATTAGGATCGCGTCTGGTCCAGCCTCCTCCAAGTGGCGAAAGTCATCGCAAAAAACGTTGCACCCCAACTCAGCCGCGCAGCTTTCAGCGCGCTGTGCGCGCCGGGCGGCGACGCCGCAGATTTCCGCACGGCCGGTGTCCAGAAATGCCCTGCCCCGCGCCCGGGCCATGTTCCCGGCTCCCACAATCGCTATTCGCTGTTTCGGCATTGTGCTACCGCTCCCGTTTTTTGAGTTTAATGCCCGCTCTCGTAAAATATGAAATCCGCCGCAACCAGACCGTACTGGGAGTCCTGGCGACATGATCGGCTTCATGCAGCAGTGCATGGCAACCAGCGCACGACGCTAAGCCGTGGATTCGCTTCTGCTTAACTGGTCACTATGTGCAAGCGCAAACACTGCTCCATCGGATGCGAGAATTGGAAAGGCTTTATGCAGAGCTCTCGGATCTGGTAATTGCCAACGGATTACCCGATCGCATGGCCTTGGCCCTCATTCAGGCCGCCTTTGGCACTAGGGTGCGCAACTCGTCCTACCGGGTAAGCGCAGATGTGTCCAAGAATCTCGCTAGCCGTGATCTGAAAGTGCTCGTGGATGCAGGACTTCTAGTTCCCGAAGGCGAACGGCGCGGACGGTTCTACAGTGCGGCCCCCATTGTGGCGGAGATTCGTCAGAAGTTGCGGCTTCCCAAGAAGGTTAACGATCCTTTTGCCGAGGGCGGGCTGGCTTCGTAGAAGTTCGGCTTCGGGGACAGTTATAGGAGGAGAACATGGAATACGTCAAGTTTGGCCGTTCCGGCCTGAAGGTATCTCGCCTAGCCTACGGCTTGGGCCTGCGCGGACAGGAGGACGCCGACGAGGCCGAGCGCGCCATCGAGCGGGCCGTCGAGTTAGGGATCAATTTCATCGACTGCGCCAACATCTACGGCTTTGGGGATGTGTACGAGACCCGAGGCACGTCGGAGCAGGTCCTGGCGCGCGTCCTCAAGCGGCACCGCGACGACCTCGTGGTCACCTCAAAGGTGGCCAGCCGCGTCGGCGACGGGCCTAACGACGCTGGTCTGTCGCGCTATCACATCATGCGGGAGATCGACCGCACCTTGGCCCGCCTTGAGACGGATCACATCGACGTTTACATCTTGCACGTGTACGACGACGAGACCCCCCTTGAGGAGACGCTGCGCGCCCTAGACGACGTGGTGCGCGCCGGCAAGACGCGCTACGTGGGCGTCTCCAATTTCCAGGCCTGGCAGGTGCTCAAGGCACTGTGGACGCAGGACCGCCTCGGACTCGATCCTCTGCTCTGCATCCAGAATCCCTACAACCTCCTCAACCGAGAACTAGAGCGCGAGATGTGGCCGGCGCAGCGCGACCAAGGCTTCGGAGTTATGACCTACAGCCCCTTGGGCGTGGGCCTGCTCTCCGGCGCATATACCCCCGGCGAGCCGCCGCCGGATGGCACCCTTTACGCCACCGGGCGCGTCGGCGACTTAGAGCAGGACCTCAATGAGGCGGGACGCCGGACTTTGGAGATTCTGCGGCAAATCGCCGACGCCCACGGTCGCACTGTGGCGCAGACAGCGATCAACTGGGTGCTTTCCCACCCCGAGGTGACGGCAGCCATCACCGGCGGCGATACGGTGGCTCACATGTAGGAGAACGTCGGCGCGGTGGGCTGGTCGATCACGCCGGAGGACCGGGCCCGTCTCGACGAGGCCTCGGCCGGCCAGGATCGCGTCTTGGATGTCTGACCGCCGCGCTCAGAGGGACATCAACTCTCAGACGCACACGCCGCAATCTCTGAGGATCGGGTACACGGCGCGGTTTATTTTTTCGATACGTTTCAAAAAAACCAGGAGAAACCAGCATGCGACTCAAAGACAGGACAGCCATCGTCACCGGTGCCGGGGGCGGCATGGGCCTCGGCATATCGAAATGCCTGACGCGCGAAGGGGCGGCCATTGTGGCGACCGACATCGACGGCGACAGGGCGCAGGCCACCGCCGACCAGCTTGCACACGAAGGGGCCACTGCGGTCGCCATCACCGCTGACATAACGGATGAATCCGCCTGCCAGGATCTCGTCGCTCAGGCGATCGAGCGCTTCGGCTCCATCGACATTCTCGTCAACAACGCCGGCCACTTCGGCACCATCGTCGGTGCCCCGTTCACCAACTTCACCGGCGAGGAGTGGGACAGCAACTACGACATACACGTCAAGGGCCCCTTCTTCCTCTGCAAGGCGATCGCCCCGCACATGATCGAGCGCCGCTACGGCAAGATCATCAACATCTCTTCCGCCGCGGCCAAACGCGACCCGACCTTCCTGCCAACCTACGCAGCCGCCAAGAACGCAATGCTCAGCCTGACGCGGCTGACCGCCAAGGACCTGGGGCCGCACAACATCACCGTAAACGCCGTATGCCCCGGGTTTGTGTGGACCAACTTCTGGCACACGCTGGCACCGAAGATCGCCGAGGTAGATCCCACCTATGCCGGCAAAAGCGCCCGCGAGGTGTTTGACCTGTTCATCGCCAACTCGACGCCGATGCAGCGAGAACAGACGCCTGAGGACATCGGCAACATGGTCGCCTTCCTCGCTTCCGACGAGGCGCGTAACGTCACCGGCCAGACGATAAACGTCAGCGGCGGCATGGTCTTGGACTGAACAACGCGAATGCACAAAGTACCCGCTGACTTGCGAGTGATCCTCATCGGCGGCTCATCCCACGTCGGAAAATCGACCCTGGCCGATTCGCTGGCAGCAAAGCTGGGGTGGACCCAAATCTCCACGGACAAACTTGCCCGCCACCCCGGTCGTCCATGGCCGGAACCAGTGCCCGACCACGTGGCCGAGCACTATCTCTCGCTGTCGGTGCGCGAACTGATTGAGGACGTGCTCCATCACTACAAGGTCAATGTGTGGCCGCAAGTTGAGGCGATAGTCACGGAGACCGCGACCGATACCTCTAAGGAGCGGATAATAGTGGAGGGATCTGCTCTGTGGCCAGAGTTTGTGGCGACGCTAGAGGTTGCCAACCTTGCTGCTGTTTGGCTTACAGCGAGTGACGCCGTGCTTGAGCAGAGGATTCGCGCGGCAAGTCAGTATCGAACGAAGTCCCAGCGCGAAAGAAGGATCGTGGATAAGTTTCTGGCGCGCAGCCTGATCTACAACGCGCAAATGATGGATGCAATCAGGCAGCATGGGCTGGTCAGTATGGACGTAAATGCGGCCAGCGTGGATGAGCTGATAGAGAGGTGTTTGTCGTTGCTGGGATTGGAGCAGGCTGGAACGCGTTGAAGATCCGTGGAAATCGACCGGTTTATTTTTTACGATCCTTGTAGCGGCGGCCTCGGTCTTCGACGCGGCGCTCGCGCACTAATTCCATTACCGGGACGCCGTAGCCGCAACTAGTGCCGGTTAGTTCGACTTCGACTTCGATTACTTGGCGTTTGGTGCGCAGGTGTTCGGACTCTGTTTGCAAGAGCAATGCGGCGTGGGGCGATCCTTCGAGCGGAGTGGCCGTGGCTTTGCCGTAGAGGCGGATGATGCCGGCGTCTTCTCCTTCAAAAGAACAGACCATGACGGTGATCGGGCCGCCGACTGTCGCGTGCCGCGCTGTTTCGTTGCCGCTGCCTAGGTAGTCGAGGAAGGCTACGCGGTTGGGATCAATCACGTGTAGCGGTACGCCGCCCTTGGGCGAGAGGTTGATTGGGCCAATGCCTTCGGGACCGGGCGCGAGTGTGGGATCGGCGGAGGCGACGAAGAACAATGGCGCGTTGCGGATCAGCGCGGCTTGGTCGTCGGTGATGGAAGGATAGTAAGTGGCCATAGGTCTTTTCTTTGTTGGGAGCTAAGCGAGCGCCTCGTTGTATTGCAATTGATGCAGGCGGGCGTAGATGCCGTCTCGCGCTAACAGTTCTTCGTGGCGTCCCTCCTCGCGCAACTGGCCTCGGTGCAGCACGAGGATTTTGTCGGCGCTGCGGATGGTGGAGAGGCGATGGGCAATGACGATGGAGGTGCGGTCGCGCATGAGTTTTTCCACCGCGTCTTGGATCCAGCCTTCGGTCTCGGTGTCGATGTGGGCGGTGGCTTCGTCTAGCACTAGAATGTCTGGGTCGGCAGCTAGGGCGCGGGCGAGGGACAAAAGCTGGCGCTGACCCGCAGACAGGGCGGCACCGCGCTCTTGCACGTCGTGCTGGTAGGTGTCGGGCAGGCGGTCGATAAAGCGGTCGGCGTTGACGTAGCGGGCCACCTGTGCGACCGACTCGTCCGACAGCTCTGGAGCGCCGAGGCGGATGTTGCTGGCAATGTCGCCGGCAAAGAGAAAGACGTCCTGCTGCACTAGACCGAAGCGCCGCCGCAGTGCTTCCACATTCCACTCGCGGATGTCGATGCCATCGACTAGAATCTGCCCGCGTTGAATCTCGTAAAAGCGGCACAGCAAGCTGATAATGGTAGTCTTGCCCGAGCCAGTGGCTCCGACTAGCGCCAAGCTCTGGCCCGGCTCGGCGCAGAAGGAAACGTCGCGCAGGACCCACTCTTCACCTTCATAAGCAAACCACACGTGGCGGAATTCAATGGCACCGGCGATGCGCTCCTGATGCACGGAGCCGCCGACTGGCTCTGGCTCGGCGTCGATCAGTTCAAAGATGCGCTCGGAGGAGGCCATTGCCACTTGCACGGTGGCGTATTCCTCGGCGAGGTTGCGGATGGGCATGAAGAAGCGGGGCACGTATTGCAGCATGGCTACCAAAACGCCCCAGGCGATTTCCTCGCGCAGCACTTGGCCGACGCCGTACCACAGCACCAGCGCTATCAGGGCAGCACCGCACAATTCCATGAAGGGGAAGTAAGCCGAGTGATACCGGGTGCGCACCAAGCGAGCGTCGAGATATTCGTCGGTGCCCTCATTAAAGCGGCGGGCGCTGCGCGGCTCGCAGTTGAACAGTTTTACTACCTCTATACCCGACAAAGTTTCCTGCAAATCGGCGCTGAAGCGGGCAAAGCGGGTGCGAGCTTGGCGAAAGGCATGGAAGGTGCGGTTTTGTAGCCACAGGGTGGCGGCAAAGGCCACGGGCAAAAAGGCGCAGGTGAGCAGACCGAGTTCGACATCGAGATAGAAGAAGATGTAAAACAGGATGGAGGCGATGGTGACGGCTTCGGTCACTAGGGAAACGGCACCGTAGGTGAAGAATTCGTTGAGTGCATCGACATCGCTGGTGTTGCGCGCCATCAGCCGGCCGATGGGAGTGCGATCGAAGAATTTGAGCGGCAGGCGCTGGAGGCAGGTGAAAATGTTCAAGCGCACGTCGCGCATGGTCCATTGGCCAACCATGCTGGTGATCCAGCTCTGGGCATAGCCGATGGCGAATTGAGCGACCAGCAGCGCGGCGAAGAGCAGGACGAGGGTGCCTAGGCCGTCTAGGTCGCCGGGCACGATGTGCTCGTCAACGGCTATTTTAGTCAGCACGGGACCGGCTTGGCGCGCCAGCGAGGCCGCGAGAATGAGCAACAACGTCGAGGCCGCCCAAGGCCAATAGGGCCGCAGGAAACCCAACAGCCTAGCCATCAGGCGGAGGTCGATGGATTTTTTGTCGATTTCTTGCTCGTCGCGGATGATCGGCGGCATTAGAGGTCGCTCAATTCCTCGGTCAGGTGCTGGCGGCGGTACATGTCGGCGTACAGGCCATTGAGTGCGAGCAATTGGTCATGGGTGCCCTCTTCGATAATGCGCCCTTCGTCGAGCACAATGATGTGGTCCGCGGCCATGACGGTGGAGATGCGGTGGGCAATGAGAATGGTGGTGCGCTCGGCCATGATGTCGCGCAGGCGCGTGAGGATTTGCTCTTCGGTGCGGGTATCGACGCTGGCTAAAGCGTCGTCGAGAATGAGGATTTTCGGTTGCCGCACGACCGAACGGGCTAGGGCCGTGCGCTGCTTCTGCCCGCCCGACAGGGTGACGCCGCGCTCGCCGACGATAGTTTCCAGTCCTTGGGGAAAGGTCTTGAGGTCCGCGGCTAGTTGGGCCACCTCAATAGCGCGTTCGACGTCGTCTGGAGCGACTGAGTCGAGGGCGATGTTGTCGCGGATGCTCTCTGAGAACAGGAAGGTATCTTGCGGCACGTAGCCAATGGCGTCGCGGAAGGCGCGCAGCGGCATTTGTTCAATGGGTTTGCCGTCGATGAGGATCTGGCCCTCACCGGCTTGGATGAGCCGGGGGATGAGCCGGGCCAGCGTGCTCTTGCCCGAGCCGACTCGGCCGACGATGGCTAGGGTACTGCCGGCCGGAATGTGGACATCTATATCGCGCAGTACGGCTTGGCCATTGTACGCAAAGGAGGCGCGGCGGAATTCGATTTCGCCTTTGATCGCCAAGCCGTCGTCTTGGTATTGGTCGGGCTGGGGCTGTTCTTTGAGCACGGACTCGATGCGCAGCATGGAAGCCATGGCGCGCTGGAATTCATCGACGATGCGGCCCATCATCATCATCGGACGGCTCATACGGATCAAGTAGGCGTTGAAGGCGACAAAGGCCCCTAGGGTGAGCGTCCCTTCGACGACGCGAATGCCGCCCAGCCACAGAATGAGCACCATGGACAGGCCGCTGATGAGGAAGGTGAAGGGGAAAAACGTGCTGTAGAGGTAGATCAGGCGGCGGTTGCGCTCGACGTACTCGTCGTTGAGCTGGGTGAAGTGGTCGATCTCGCCGCGACGGCGGGCAAATGCCTTGACCACGCGCATGCCTGAGAGGTTTTCCTGCAAGCAGGTGCTAATGGCGGCAAATTGCTCTTGGACCCTGCGATAGCGCCTGCGCACTCTGCTGCCTACCAAGCGCAGGATTACGGTCATAATGGGCATGGGCAACAGCGCGTACAGGGTCAGTTCCCAGTCGTACAGACACATGGCTACCATGCTGAAGCTGAAGCCGAGGATGGCGCTCAGGAACATGCGGAAGCCGTGGCTGAGGTAGCGCTGGACGGCTTCGACGTCGTTGGTCGCTCGCGCCATTAAATCGCCAGTGCGGGCCTGTTGGAAGTAGCCGAGGGGCAAGGTGAGCAGGTGGGCGAAATAGCGCTGGCGGATGTCGCGCTCGACGCGGTACGAGGTGGAGGCCAAGTGCCAGCGCATGCCAAAGGCCATGCCCCATTGCGCTAATCCCAAGCCGACGATAAGGGCAGCGTAGCGCGTTAGGAAAGTCAGATCTGGTGCGGCTTGATCTAGGCTGGCTCGGGCTTGGTCAATGGCGCGTTCGAGGATGAGGGGAATGGAGACGGAGACGAGTTGTTCGCCCAGCAAAAAGGTTAGGCCGATGACTAAGGCCCAGCGGTAGGGGCGGAGGTACGAGGCGAACGGTTTGAAGGGATTGAGGCTCATGCGCTGTTTGGTGGGCCGCTAAGGCCCTACTTAGACTATATATATCCATAAACCGTGTCAAAGCAGGACGATTAGGAGACCCATCCCAATGAATGCCTTCCGCATGACCTCTGACGAAATCCAGCGTTGGGAGCGCGATGGATATTTTGTGCGCGAGAACGTCTTTTCATACGAGGAGAACGATTACTTGCGGCAGGTGGCCGAAGACATTGTTGCGGGGAAGCGCAGAATGCCCATGGCCCACATCGACCGCAATGCCCTGATCCGCGACGGCAAAGACGCGCGATCAGGTATATACGGTATGCACAAGATCCATCACCCCAGTTGCTTCATCCCGGAGTTCCTCGCCCGCGTGCGCGATCCGCGCCTGACCGATCCGCTCGTCGATATTCTTGGCCCAGACATTCTGGGCATCAACAATCTCTTCATTTGGAAAGCTCCCGAAATCGGCTTGGGCTTCCCTTGGCACCAAGACAAGTTTTACTTTGGCAAGCGGTTCAAAACAGCGACGACTGTCGGCACTTGGACGGCAATTGACCCCGCAGATCGCGAAAACGGGTGCCTATACGTGATTCCCGGCAGTCACAAACAGGCCATTGCCGAACACGACGACATTGAGGGGTCGCAGCAGACGGAATTCAAACTGGCCCGCAATGCCCGCGACGAGGACGGCATTGCCGTGGAAGTTCCACCCGGTGCGGTCATCTGGTTTCACTCTCACCTGTTGCACAAAAGCACCAATAACCACAGCCAGCGATTTAGACGCAGTTATGTGTCGCATTACTTAAGCGCACAAGCGGAATGGTTTGATCCAGAAAAAGCTGGCAAAGGTCAGCCGATTATGTGGATAAGGGGACGGACGTTTCCCGGGAAAGTTCGGGAGGTTACACGGGACGTTCTTCCCATCCGCGACTGAGGTTAAGATCAATGACCAAACCTTTGATTGTTACTCAACAACTTCTGTCAGAAGGATGACGGAGATGAGAACTGCTATGCCCAATCGTCAAGAGATCGCAGCCAAAGCGGTCGCCAAAGCCAAGGTATATTTCAGGAAAAGGCAATACGAACAAGCGCTGGCTGCTTGTGATCGCGCAATAAAAACGGATCCAAACGCTTGTGAAGCCTACGAGTATCGATGGCTAGCATTAAGAGAGATATTGGCCCCAGACGAGATAGGCCGCACCATAAACCCTGAAGTCGAGAGCTTCTTGGCTACCCACGTAGAAAGCCCCGAGGTGTTGTTTGCAGCATACGAAGGCTATATGACACACCCCGACCGGACAAAAAATGTGCCGGATAGCCTGTTTAAACGGATGTTGGCATACCCCGGCACAGACGCCATGCTCACGGCTTTGCTGGGTTTGGCCGAACGAAGTCAAGATCCCCGAGAAAAATGGGCCTACAATCGCTGCGTAATTGATGAATTTACGGCTTCGGGGATCTCCCACTCCTATTTGTCCTGGTACTGGGGGCGCATCGAGATATGCTGAGGCTTGCAAAGCAAGATCGAACGCTGGTCAAAAAGGCCGATCTCGATAAACTCATCGAACGCTGCCTCCAAACCCATCTGACCTATTGTCAGACTACGAAACAGGCTGCCTTATGGGCCTACACGGAATCAGCCAACTATCGTCTTGACTTCGGTATCGGCCTAGATAGAGCCTTGGAAATTCTTGCGTGTGCTGAGGCTCGTCTACAGGAGAAAGAGGAGCTGGAGTATTATAAGAGTATGGGCGGCTCTGTTGAAGAAGCCGACAAAGCCCTTACGCGCTTACGCGGTAAGATCTACGTAAGCCAGGGAAAGTGGCGACAAGCGCTCCGGGCGCTCCAGGCTACGACCCCTGCTGAATATACCCGGCTGTCGGCCAGATACTGGGAGATTACCATAGAGCATTTCTATCTATTGGGCAGAGCAGAGGAAGGACTAAACAAGCTGGACAGAGCAGCACGTCATTATACAGACGCTCACTTTGCACCAAAGCCCCATGCCGCAGCCCTTGCTGGCCTGAAACGGGTTTACAAAACCCGACACGGCGCGTTGAAGGGATTTAAGGCCTACTTAAGGGATGTAGAGGCAGAGTACCGCAAGCGCGAAGCTACAGAGCGAGAAGAGATAGGCCGACTCTTAGTCCAAGACAAAATGGAGCAGAGAGTTCCTAATTTCCATCTGGAGAGCGTCGATGGGTTGCCGTTTCGCTTAGCGGACATGCGTGGCTCCGTGGTGCTGTTCGATGTCTGGGCTTCGTGGTGTGGCCCGTGCCACCGGGCGATCCCCAAACTTGAAAAGGTGTACGAGCACTTTCTCGCCGCCGATGATGTAGAACTCTTGGGCATCAATGACGGTGAGTCGCCGGAAAAGGTGGAAGGCTTTTTACGGGAGAACCAGCCGCCTTGGCTTATCTTACTCGACCCGAAGCGCAAAGTCAGTAAAGCCTGTGAAATCGACGGCATTCCCTGTTTTATTTTAATCGACAAAAAAGGACAGTGGCAGTATAAACTCGGCGGATATAACGACTGGTTGGACCAAGAATTAATCTGGTTAATCAACGGACTTCGCAAAACTGCTGATTGCGCTTAGACAGTTGTGAAACCGCTTCCAAGAAGAATGCGCTGATTTATGAACGACATGCACGATTCCAACCGACGTCACTGGGACGAAGCCGCTAAGTGGTGGGAGGAGCTTCGCGACAAGGACGGATTGTGGCAACGTTGTCCCAACGAGCCTAATCTCGGCTTTGCCGGCGGCGCGCTTCAACTGATTCGCGAGGTTGCTGGCAACATATCGGGCAAGGACGCGTGCGTCATTGGCAGCGGCGATAACTACGCGGCGTTTGCCCTTGCTGGAATGGGGGCAAACGTCACGTCGATAGATATCTCTGAGCAGCAGCTAGAAGTGGCCGCTAGACGAGCGGAGCAGCTAGGGTTATCTATGGCCTTTGTGCAAGCCGATGCTGCTGACCTCAAGTCTATAGGAGACGAGGGGTTCGACCTAGTCTGTTCCTCTAACGGGTTCTTCGTTTGGATTGCAGATTTGCAAGCGGTCTTCAATGAGATCTTGCACATCCTGCGCCCAGGGGGCCACTACGTCTTCTATGATATTCATCCGTTCCAGCGGCCTTGGAAAGATCAGATTGGACCGATTGAGGTTGAGAAGCCCTATTGGGCAACTGGGTCCATTGAGAATGAGAAGAATGGCACATTTGAGTTCAACTGGACACTGGCGGACATTCTCAACCCCGTGGCGATCTCGGGATTCATCTTGCGGAAAGTTTTAGAGAGTCCTGCCGAGGATTCAAGATACTGGCAGGACTCTTCATATCTGTCGGGGACTGATGAGCGTCTGTTGGACTGGAACGAGAATCCTCGGGCCGCACTACCAGTTTGGCTCACAGTAGCTTTGCAGAGGCCAGCGCAATAACAAGTAGCGACAAAGGCCGCTTCGTTGCTCCTATCCGGCGGCCCGTTGACTATCCAGCAAAAAGCCTTCGGCCTGCATGTTGAACAGTTCGGCGTAGAGTCCGTCTTGGGCCATCAGCTCTCGGTGACTGCCGCGCTCGGCAATGTGCCCCTGTTGAAACACGTAGATCGTATCCGCCATGCGGACGGTCGAAAAGCGGTGCGAGATGAGGATAGTGGTCTTGCCGGCGGTCAGTTCGAGGAAGCGCTGGAAAATGTCGTATTCGGCGCGGGCATCGAGGACGCTGGTCGGTTCGTCCAAAACGAGAATGTCGGATTGGCGGAAGAAGGCGCGCGCTAAGGCGATCTTCTGCCACTGTCCACCGGACAGATCGGTGCCGCGATCGAACCAGGATCCGATGCGGGTCTGATAGCCGTCGTCCAACGTCTCGATGAATTCGCGCAAGCCAGCTTTCTCGGCCGCGGCCGCGATGCCGTCCAAATCGTCGAGTCGCTCGTATTGCGCGTAGCCGATGTTCTCGGCGACCGTCCCGTGATAGCGCATATAGTCCTGAAAGATGACGCCAAAGCGCTGGCGATACGTTTCTACGTTGTATTCACGCAGATCGCGGCCACCGAGGTGAATTCGTCCTGCGGTCGGATCGTAGAGCCGGGTCAGCAGCTTGACAAAGGTCGTTTTGCCAGAGCCGTTCTCACCCACCAGTGCAATGCGCTCGCCGGGCCGAATGGTCAGCGACACCCCTTCGATTGCGGGTTGGTCGCTCGTCGGATAGGTCAGAGAGACGTCTTCGAACACAATGCCCGCGCCGAGATCGGTCGGTACCGCGGGAAGGTTCGGTTCAGGTCTGATTTGCGGCTGTATGTCGAGAAAGGCTTGGTAGCCTTGGATGCCTTCGAGCGAGCGTTCCCAAGCCCACGTCATCCTAGAAATGCCCGATACGGCCTGATGGGCAATGAAGACGACGACAAGAGCCATGCAGGCCAGCCCTAGGGAAATTTCTTTTGCCATCACCTGCTCGACGAGCCAGTAGCCGAAACAAAGGGCGATTGCTAGGAAAGGCAGGTAGAAAACCAAATTTCTGGCTGCATTTCCTATGGTGAATAATCCCCTACTGTAGAACCGTTCGGCCGCCTCCTCGGCCATGCCTTTGAAATAGGGGATGAGACCAAACAGACGGATCTCTTTGGCCGGATGCTGGCCCGAGAGCAGATGCTCAAGGTTGGCTTTGAGCGTAAATTCCTCATCTTGTGAATCCTCCTGTGGCCGAGTCAGCCACTGGACGAGGCTCACGACCAACAGGGCCGTCCCGGCCATGAGGATCGGCCAGCCAATCAAGGCACAGAGAACCACTAGCCCCATCGCTTCGACGCCGAGGAAAATGAAGCTATAAATCGAATCCATCACCCCGCAGACGGTGTAATCGAGTGAGTGCCGGTTCTCCAGCAGCTTTCGTTCGCCCGCGGCTTCGATCTCCGCCAAGTCGAGTTCCGAAGATTTGGTGATGAATTCGCGCTTTAGAAGCATTTCAAGGTGAAATGCCGCTCGTGACCCTAGCCAATAGGCAATCTGTCGCCCGACAGCCTCCATCGCCAGCAGCCCTCCGGCTAGCAGTGCCAGCCGAGTTAGCATCTGTTCGCTTTGCTGCGGATCCTCGAGCGCCACCATGAGCCAGTCCACCCCCCACCAAATGGCAACGCAGCGCAGGATGACAAACAGTCCTTGAACCACCGAGAAAACGGCGCGGGCTACAAATAGGGCAGGAGAGGCTTCCCGCGACTTGCTGGTCGTCCACCGCATCACGTACAGCCATTCGTCTATTTTGTCCTTGAACGACTGCGGCAATCTTATCGTTGTCATGAGTCGGTCTCCTGTTGACAGCAGATCCGGGCAAAGGCCGAGCTGCAGCTTCCGTGGGAATATCGAATTTCAGCGCATGTCGCTGCTTTCCAAATCGTCAAGCATTTGTTGTATCGTCGCTTGTAGGGTCGGTAGCTGTTCATGCACAGCATTCCAGAGAATTTCGTGTTTAATGGCGTCATAGCCGTGGATGAGCCGATCCCGCATCCCGGCGATGGCCCGCCATTCCACTTGGGCATAGCGGTTGCGCAGATCGTTGGGCAGGCGTTTTACTGCTTCGCCGAGAATTTCCAATGCCCGTTCTAGAGCCAGAGTCGCTTGCCAATCGCCCACCAATTCATCCAGAGTTTTGCCCGCACAAATCTCCTGTGCCCGACCGGCATATTCCTCTATCTGCCGCAGCGTAACCCGATAGTCATGCTTGCTCATAGAGCGGCAGCATCTCTTGACGGACAAGGGGGTCTAGCCACCGATTCAGCCCTGAAAACAGATCAACCTTGTGTCCCAAGATGGCCTCTAACTCTTCATGCCAAATAAAAAATTCCCAACCCGGAGTACGGCCAGGTAGAAACTCTACTAGCACGTCAACGTCGCTGCGAACCGGATCAAAATCATCCCGCAGGACCGAGCCAAATAGACTCAGCCGGCCTATCCCATGCGTACGGCAGAAGACGGCGATTTTTTTTTGATCAATTTTGATGGGTAAATGTTTAGCTGAGGCCATAACGGGAATTATAGAGGGTTGTTTAATAGTGGCAAGTACGATTTTACCCCTTCACTGCCCCTAGCTGAATCCCGCTGATAAACCACCGCTGAAAAAAGACGAAAACCGCTATCATCGGCACGAGCATCAACACCGACCCCGCACAAATCAGCCCGTAGTCGTTGACATCGCTACATTCGCTTGAGAAGCCGGTCGTACTCGTGATGTGGACCAATCCAGAACCACACGATATCGCCTTCATCTAGGACGCCGAGGGCACGATAGTCAATGCTCACGCGTACCGAGTACACCGGACGCCGCTGACTCACGCGCTTGAAGTCCAAGCTAGGATGACGAGGATCCGATACGAAAAACCGATAGGATTCGCGTGCTTGCCGTTGTACGTGTTCAGGAAGGTGACGATAGGCATCCCAGAAACTCGTCAGTGTAAACGAACGCACGCCTACAATTCTTCTATATCGAGAGGCTGAGTTCGTCCTATTCGGTGCGCTGCTAGGGCCTCATCGGCCAGCTCCTCCAGCAAATCCTCTGATTCGGAACGGCTAAATAGCTCAGTCCATTGCCGCTCCGATTCAAGCTCGGCTAGGAGGAAGCGCGCAAATTTGTCCTGTTCCTCTTGTGGAAGTTTGGCGGCTCTCTCGAAAGCCTTTTGCAGAAGTTGGGTCATCTGTTTTTTACTCCTAGCTAACGATCCGACTTGCGCTTACAACTTTAGAGACCGTCAGTAAATCTCGGATAGTGTCGTGAATTTGTCCAAATGATACCTTACGTGCGCCCAATCGCTCCAGCGACGCAAGCCCAATGGTTTTTTGCTCTTTCGCCTCACGCTCCAACGCGGCGGTTGGGAGAATATAGAAGTCCCATTGGGACACGTCGAGGAGGTCTAAAGATTCATTCATATCTGTTACCCCTTCACCGCCCCTAGCTGAATCCCGCTGATAAACCACCGCTGAAAAAAGACGAAAACCGCGATCATCGGCACGAGCATCAGTACCGACCCCGCGCAAATCAGCCCGTAGTCGTTGACGTACAGGTCCGACAGCTTGGCCAATCCCACCGGCAGCACCATCATCGAATCCGAATCCGTCATAATCAGCGGCCAGAGAAAGGCTCGCCATCGCCCGAGGAAGGTGAAGATCGCCAACGCTCCCAGCGCCGGTTTGGCCAGCGGCACCACCACGTGCCAAAACACGCCCCACGCCGAGCATCCGTCGATGAGCGCCGCCTCCTCGATCTCGCGCGAAATCCCCAGCAAAAACTGCCGCAGCATGAACGTCCCATAGGCACTGAAACACCCCGGCGCGATCAAAGCGAAAAAACTGTCCAGCCCCACCGGATGGCCGATGTAGTGACTCTTTAAGTAGAGGAAACCACTGAAAAAGTCCGTTGCTAACACCGCGTTCAGCCATTCGGGAATTTTCTTCATCAGCACGAATTGCGGGATCATCAGCACGTCGGCTGGAATCATCATCGTCGATAAGTAGCCGAGGAAGAGCACGTCGCGGCCCCGGAACTGCAAGCGGGCAAAGGCGTACGCCGCTAGTGCGCTGGTAGCGACTTGGACCACGGTGACGGCGGTGGCGATGAACAGCGAATTGGCGTAGTAGCGGAGGAAGGAGAAGGCGTGGAACACGCCGGCGTAGTTGTCCGTGGTCCAGCGCGGCGGAATCCACCCGAGCGTCACATCGACGTTGTACTTGAAGGAGGTGAGCAGGGTCCACACCAGCGGCACCACCATGCCGCTGAGCACGAGTAGTAAGATCGCATAGATCAGGACCGTTGATTGGTACCGACGCCAGCGCTCCATCAGACAGCCTCCAGCCGCTTGCCGCCGTAGCGCCAGTTGAGCAAGGTCGCCGCGAAAATCAGCGCGAAGAGCACCATTGAAATCGCCGCTGCGTACCCTACTTCTAGCTGCTCGTACGCCTGGGTGTAGATGTAGTAGCTCATGGTGGTCGTCGATCCCTCGGGGCCGCCCCCTGTCATTACATAAGCGGCTTCAAAGCCACCTTGCAGGCCGCCGATTATACTGGTGACGAGAATGAAAAACGTCGTGGGCGCTAGCTGGGGCACGGTGATATGGACGAGCTGGGACCACCAGCCAGCTCCATCCATTTCAGCGGCCTCGTAGAGTTCGAGCGGGATGTTTTGCAGGCCGGCCAAGTAGAGAACCATGTTGTAGCCTCCGACGCTGGCCCAGATGAACATGATGATCAGCGCGGGCTTGGCCCAAGATGCGTCGATGAGCCACCCCGGCAGGAGCGCGGCAGCCCGCTCGGGTGCGATGCCCAACACCCCAAAGATCTGCCACAAAAGCCCGTTGATGATGCCGACGTTGGGCTCGTAGGTCAGGAGCATTTTCCAGACCATATAGATGGCGATACCCGTACACAGGTGGGGAATAAAGAATAGGGTGCGGAAGAAGATGCGGCCGGGCAGTTCTTTGTTTAACAGCACGGCCAAGAGCAGAGAGCCGACCATGGCAAGCGGGATGTTGAGCATCAAAAAGAGCGTGTTGCCGAGGTACTTCCAGAAGTATGGGTCGCGCGCCACCCACTCGCCATCGACCTTTTTGAAGAGCACTAGATCCGCAAAATTATCCAGCCCGATGAAGACGGGTGCGCCCGAGGCGAGCTGATAGCGGTAGAAACCCATGCCCGCAGCCACTACGACCGGGCCAAGCGCGAAGATGAGAAAGCCGACGAAATTGGGCAGCAGAAAGAAGAACGCGGCTTTGTTTTGACTCTTCATCAGGGGGTTTCTTCGGCGTAGATGCGCTGCAGATAGGCGTTGGTTACTTGGTGGGCTTCGGCGAGGGCTTCGGCCACGCTCTCGCGGCCGGTGAGGGCTGCGTCGAGTTCGTCGAGCATCCGGCGGTAGAGGTCCTCCCACCACAGCTCTTGGGGAAAGAGCCGGACGTTGTAGTCCATCGAGCGCACGAAGACTTCCTCCTCATAGGGAGTTGACGCCCGTGGGTAGGTGTTGCGGGCCACCGAGCGCTGCGGTGGGAGGTCGCTGCCTAGCTTGGCCATCTTAGTCGTCGCCTCGGCCGAGACCATGTGCTTGAGCACATCCCAAGCGACTTCTGGCTCGCGCGTGCCCTTCCAGATGGTAAAACCGACGCTGGCGTAGCGCGTCTGCCGGCCGGCCGGTCCCTGGGGAAAGAGCGCTGTGTCCCACTCGAAGCGGTCCAAAAGCTGAAAAGTCGGCAGCATCCACGGCCCCATGATGCCGATGGCGATGCGCCCGGCCTCAAACGTGAAGGTGCTCATGGCGTTGTCGCTGCGCACGCCGGGCCGGGGTGGGCTGACTTTGTGCTTAAAGTAGAGATCGACGTAGAACTGCACGGCTTGGGCCACGCGCGGATCGTCGAGGTTGGAGACGTAGCGCCCGTTTTCCCATCGCAAGAAGTCCCCGCCCATGCTCCACACGTAGCTGGCGATGTCGTACGGGGTGCAGCCGTAGATGTCCGGCAGGCCGTCTTGGTCTTCGTCGATGGTCAGGGCCTTGGCCTTGGCAAGGAGATCGTCGAGCGTCCAGTCGTCGGTGGGATAGCTGATGCCGTAGCGGTCGAAGAGGTTCTTGTTGTAGAAGCAGGTGATGGTGCTGCCTTTGACGGGAATGCCGTAGAGGGTGCCGTGGTAGGTGTACGCTTGCAGGCCCACCGGATAGTAATCGCCGGTGTCGACCTGATCGCGCCGCACCAAGTCGTCGAGCGGCAAAAGCTGCCCGGTGCTAGCTACTTGGGGCATCTGCCGCCAGTGCAATACGCAGATGTCGGGGGCGTGCCCGGCGTCCATGCCCGTCAGCAGCTTTTGCACGACGCTGCGACCGGGTACTACCTCTAAGCGCAGGCGAATGTCCGGGTGCTGCTGGCGATACTCAGCGGCGACCTTGCGGTATAGCTCGGCCTCTTGCGGCGAGCCATATACCCACATGGTCAACACCTCTTCGGCCGGGTACCAGTGGATGGAGAGGACGCCCCAGAGCGCTCCAGCAGCTAGCGCCGCGACGATCCCTAAGCGAACAAACGGCGGCAAGATGCGATCTAGCCGGCGGCGAATACTTTTTCTTGCAGCGGCTTTTGCAGCTCGTAGATGCCGCCGCCGCTGCGCGCTCCGGCTGGCATGCGCGTGCGAGCCGTCATCGATACGAGGCGAAAATCGTAGGTGGGTTCGCCGCGCAGAATGTTGGCGTTAAAAGAATCCCAATTGCCCACTCCGCCGAGAGGCCAAGCGTCCACGGCCGCGTACTGATACAGCAAGAGCCGCCGGGACATACCCGAGCGATTGAGCGCCGAGCCGTGCAAGGTACGGGCGTGGTGAATGGAAAGCGAACCGGCTTTCATCTCTAGGGGCACAGCCGACGTGAGGTCGATATGGTCGCGGCTGGGACTGATGGCTCCGATGAAGTAGCCGTCTTGGTGGTGATCGAGGATCGGTCCCCGGTGCGAGCCGGGCACTACCATCATGCAGCCATTTTCTCGCGTGGCATCGTCGAGGGCAATGCCCAGGGCGCACAAATCGTCGTTGGTGTGCGGATAGTGGGCAAAGTCTTGGTGCCACTCGACCGGGCTGCCGCCGTCGGCTGGCTTCATGTTGAGCTTGTCGCCTTGGGCGCGGATGGCCGGGCCGATCAGGGGCGTCAAAAGATCTAGAATGCGGCTGTCGCGCATCAAGCCGCCGAAGAAGGGGTGATAGCTAGCTGGCGCGCTTAGGCGGCGCACCTTGGGGTTTTCGGGGGTGTGATCCGGCTCTAGGTCGAAGTGCCCGCCCTGCTCGGAGACGTGCCGCGACTGTTCGACGAAGTCATCAACAATGGCGTGTGCCTCCTCTAACTCGTCTGGGCGCAACACATCCGCGACGACGAGATAGCCGTGTTCGCGGTAGAAATCGACCTGTTCCTCGGTGAGCATATAGCCTCCTAAAAGTATTCGGGCAGGCCCCGCATATAGGCGAGACCTGCCCGGAATGGTACTGCGATGAAAATAAAACTGCCTAGAACTGGGACTTGATCCGGCCCCAGCTACTCGCCTCGACGGACGTGGCCGCGGCACCCCAGTCGATGTTGGGATCGGCCGGGGTCAGCAGCAGGTCTTGGCCAGCGTGGCAGCACGAGATCGGGTTGGTGCTCCACATGCCGATGCGGTTGTCGCCGTCGCCGTCGCCGCCATCGACGTCGTTGACCGTCGCCGTGACGTGGATGACGCTGCCCTCGATCAGGTCGTGAATTTCGACCTGATCCTCGGTAGCTTCATCCGAGCGCGGCATCCGCTCGATCGGCAGGATGCGGAGTTCGTAGGTGTACGTGCTCTCGCCGAACTCTTCGCCCTCGAAGGTAGAGGCGATCTCGACCCACTGCGAGCCGCTGGTCATCCACGGCAGGTTGACGATGGGGCGATACCATTCAAAGGTCTCCTGATAGACCGGGAAGGCGAACTTGTAGCTGAAGCTGGTGGCATCGTCGCCGGGATTCAGGTCATCGCGGGCTTGGTGTGCAGCGTTGAGCTCGTACTCGACGCTGTCATCCCAGAAGAATTTGCCTGGATCTTGACGCTGAGTGATGTGAATGTCGTCGAAGACGCGGCTGGTGATGTACACGTTGTTGGTCGCATCGTTCCAGCCCATGATGTGGCGAATCTGCATCGAGCTGGCGTCCAGCCCACCGCGGTCGACGTTCTCGCCGGCAAAGCCGTGGATCGAGAACAAGGATTCGCTGAAAATCCCGTACTGATCGAGGGGCACGGGTGCCCACTCGCCATCGTTGCCGTCGATGACGGGCACGTTGGCATCGGGAAAGTTCACGGCAACCAACAACTCGCCAGGCGGCTCGTGGGCTTGGGCGGCAACCACAAGGCCCAACGAGGCTAAGGCAGTGGTGAGGATCTTTTTCATGGTGAAGCTACCTCCAAGAGATAGGGTTTAAAGAAAAGAGAAGGTGCGGCCACTCGGCCACCTTCTCGGTTTCGCGCTAAGACGGAAGCGTCAAATATATACGTCCGCAAAACTGTACGTCAAGGATTAAATCCCTGCGTAAATGGCGATGAAGGATTGGGTTTCGGTGCGCGATGGAGCGTCTTTAAAGTTCTTGCGCTCTAGCACCAGCCCGATCACGGTCTGTAGCTTATAGCCTTGGTAGGCCGATTCGTTTTTGAACTGAACGCCCCAAGTCAGCGCCGTGAAGTCGTTAGCGTCCGCGTCGAAATCGTCGAAGATCAAGTACTCTAGGCCCGCTTGTAGTTTGGTGACTTCTAGGACATCGGTCCCCACCAACAGCGAAAAGAGTTCGGCTAGGGTCGTCCGGCGCTCGTCCGTGAACAGGTCGCGGCTCTGCTTGATAAACTCGCTCTTCCAGCGCGGCTCTAAATAGAGTGGCCCGAGCGCATGGCGGTAGTGGGCCTTATTGATCATTCCCAAAAAGAAATCCGTCTCGGCTAGGGCCCAGCGCTGCCGACGCTCGGCGTCCATGAGCTGGTGAAAGACCACCCAATTGACCTTGCTCTGTAGGTTCAGCGAAAAGGCGCGCACCTTGTGGCCGAGGAAAAGCTGGTTGATCCAAGTGTTGCGGGCTAGCAGCGGATCGTCGATCTCGGTCAGCGTGCCGAGGCGCAGCGTGTTGTCGGGTGCCCACTGCAAGAGCGGGTCGGCGATATCGTCCTCCACGCGCTTGGTCATGCCGAAGAGGCGCACATCGCCGTAGCGCGCCCAGCTCCGGTCGTACCGCAGGAGCGCGTACGCGCTGTGGTTTTTCTGGTTGGAAGAGATGCGGTCCTCGCGCAGGAGGCCGGCGATGATCTTTAGCTGCGGAGCTAAGTAGGTGCCGACGTACGCGTTGTAGCCTTGATGGTCGCGCTTGTAGGGATAGTCTGGCTCTTGGTCGTTTTCGTATTGGTCGGTCCAGAAGTTGTTGTTCATGTCAACGCCGAAGAGAAATTCGGGCCGATCTACCGCAAAGCGCAGGAACGGCTCTTCGTAGTCCGGGATCGAGTTGGTGCGCACTCGGCTGTCGTTTTGGTTGATGTCGGGTACGAAGTCGTTGTTCTGGTCCCAGCCTGGAAAGACTTGGCGGTCGGGGAAGGCCCAGTCGGCGCGGAAGGTGTCAGGCACCCGGTCTTGATCGTCGTTGTCTTCCACCAGATCCATGAGGCTGCGGTCGTTTTGGTAGTCGATGCTGCCGTCGTCTCGAGTGACGAAAGTTTGGGTATTGTAGCGCGGGTGCATGTGATAGGCTTCGCCGTAGATGAAGAAGCGGGACCACTGGCGAGACAGATTGAGCATATAGGCCGGTGCACTGCGCGCGCCGACAATGCCGGCTGAGGTCTGGTGTTCTTCGACGAGGATATTGGGATATTTGCGATAGTTCCAATTGATATCGTACTCGCCGTACAGGTCGAAGCCCATCACGTCGGTGGCCGTCACCGTACCGCCGAGGATGTGGGTTGCCGTTGGCAGCCCGGCCTCAAAGCTGATGACGCGCAAATTGGACAAGTCCTTGATGTTGCCCGACGCTTGCGTCGCTAGCAGGAACACGGGTTCGCCAGCGCTGGTCTGTTGGTCCGAAGTCATCCAGACCTGATAGTCGTTGGCTACCACTAGCCGAAATTCCACTTTGACGATTTCGGTCTTATCGGCCGCGGCTCGGTTGATGAAACTCGCGCTGTCAAAGTCGTAGCGCAGGCGGATTTCATCGTTGCCGTTGGCTTCGATATACCCCGGTCTGGGCGCGCCACCCTCTACCACGGGTTCAAAGCGGATCTCGCGGCCCGAATCCACGCGGCCATCCCGATAGGTGATGAAGATGTCCGAACCGGCCGGAAAATACGCCGCGCCGCCCACGCCGTCGTCGGGCGAGTCGTCGCGCAGTGCGATTTCGATACGGGAGATGGTGCGGTTCTGGCCTTGGGTCAGCGATCCGGTCACCCAATTGCTCAATAGGGCCTCTTCCGAGAGCGAATTGGCTTGGTGGGCGTTGGCAGTGTGGACGCCGAGCTCGACGAAATCACCGATTTGCACCTCAAAGCGCCCCCCGATCAGGGTGGTGGAATTGGTGCGGCGCAGCTCTTGATTGGTGATGCCGCGCGGGGCACTGGCCTGCGCGTAGAGGAACGTGCCCCGATACTTGTCCATGGCAAAGTCGAACTGCACGCCGTCGAGGCGCGGTTTCGACAGCACCATGGGCGTCAGGGTGGTGCGCAGATCGCTGCTGATGGTCAGCGCGTACGCGTATTGCCCCTTTTGCTCGGAGGCCACGGCGACCTCGGAAAACCAGTTGCGGAAGCGCTGGGCTTCGAACAGTACGGTGCCGAATTCCTCGGGGTTGGACTGGGATACGTTGTATATCAGCCAGCCCTGATTGAGGAAGTTGCCAAAGGCGTCGTAGAAGTAATTCCCCTCGATGTCGGTACTGACATACCGTTGATAGGGAGCGCGCGCGTAGTTGGTAGCGCTCCACTGCCGCCAGTGGTGTTCGGCGACTAGCTCTTGGGGCACGTACCAGCGGCGCACTGCCGGGTCGAGGGCCTCCGCGCCTGGGGAGGCCAGCGATTGCAGCCCAATTTGGGCCGCAGCCGAGCCACCGCTAATGGCCCACAAAAGTAGGGCGGCCTTGTAGATGTGTTTCGCAGTTCCTGCCATTGCTCGCTCAGTAGGCCACAGCTACGGTACCCGCGGCTGCTGAGAGGCCCTTGTCAGTAGTTAGATCGACTTGGTAGAGATACACGCCTGGAGCGACTAAGTCTCCCCCGGTGCGACGGCCATCCCAAACCGCGGCAAAGCTGCCGCTGACGGCTGGCGTGGAAATCACCTCGCGCACCAGTCGGCCGGACAGGTCGAAAATTCGCAAAGCAATCTGGCGCGGCACGCCGATGTTGCGCAGATCGTAAGAGATCATGGTCTGATCGTTAATCCCGTCGCCATTGGGCGTCAGCGTCGTGGGATGTGCGGTGACCTTCCGCACGAGTTCGCCGCCGACGGGTGTGCGCACCGATAGGGCGTCGCCGGCAAAGCGGAAAGTTGAGTTGCCGGGCCGGACTTGTTGCTTGAGTTCGGGCTCGGTGCTGTCGTACACCCAACCGGTGAATTCCGCGCCAAAGCGCAGCACCTTGGCGTCGAAGACAACCTCGATGCGGCGCTCGTTGTCGCGCGGCGCGACAAACGGCTCAAAGCTAATGACGATCCGATCTTCCTCTATCTTTGGCGGGAAGTCGTCGATAATTTCCCGGCCATCGATCGCGACCGAATGCACGGCTGCGGCCGGGACTTGGGTGAAGATCTCCAGCCGGTCGAAGCCTCGGTCGCCGTCTTTGAGTACGGGCCGCACTACATAGGTGAAGGTCTGCGGCTCAAAGTTATCGGTCTCAACCGGCCAGATCTCGGCGATCACGCTTTGGGCTGCGGGATCTTCGGCAAACAACAGGGACATCTCGTCTATGTACGGCGCTTTGTTCCCGTCGGAAAACATGACCACTTCTAGCTGCAAGTACTGGCTGGGTCCGGGCGAGAGGAGGGGCGTTCCGTCCTCCCAGCCCGTTGCCTCTGGGTTGCGCAGTCCGGCCGCAAAGTCGTAGGGCGTTGACCAGAAGCTCCAGTTGTCCACGTCGTAGGTCGCTTGGATCTGGCCAAACCGACCCACTTGGTAGGTCGTAGTGTACTCGTCTTTGGACACCCGCTCAAAGTTGCCGGTGCTGCCGATTTTCCAAAATAAATTGGGCTGTGGCGTGGAGCCGGTGCGCGTGCGCAACACGAGACGAGTACCCTCGGGTACCTCGCCCTGCCAGCGGATCTTGCTCCAAGCCACTGGCCGACCAAAGTCCAACACGCCCGTGCGATAAGAGGTCTTGGTGACAAAGCCCTCGCCGTACACTTCCATTTCGGCGATCTCCCAGGTGCGCTCGGGGTTGATCGGGCGGATGCCGACCCAGCGCAAGTCGCGCGTGGGAAAGCGCAAATCCACGATTTGGTCGAGGTTTTCAACGTTGCGCTCTAGGATGTCGAATTCCGGGTCGTTGGTCGAGGTGAGCGAGCGGCTGATGTCATGGTACCAGCGCTTGCCCGGTGCTTTCTCTTGGGGTGAGGATATAAAAGGCGCGGTGTTGTCGGCTACGCCGATTTCGTACCAAGCCAAGTAGTTTTCCTCAAAGCCCGGGCGCGGATAAAAGCGGATGCGGTTGACTGGCATCTCGGCTCCCAGATTGACGACCGTGTTTTTCACGTAGCCGATATTGAGGCCAGCTAGGCGCGGCGAGATATCGACTTGGCGCAAGGTCGCCGTTTCCGGGTCGCCGTCGATCATCACCTGGACCTCTTTGGCCGCCTCGCGGGTATAGCCGGTAGAGACGCTGGTGAAGAGATTGCCGCCGCGCGGGGTCAAGTTCTCGTCTAGCGCGAGGTTGACCGATGGATCAACCCATATTGGCCGGATGGCGTTGTCGTCGTAGGCGATCATGGTATCGACTCCCGCTTCCTCCGCACCAATGGCAATGGGAAGCGTACTCAAGACCGCGCCTTGGTCATCGACGATGGCGTACTCGGTCTGCTCGTCGGTGATCAACCCCTGCCAAGAAGTGCCCATCGGCCCGCCGATGTGGAACTCGGCCCGACCCCACACGGCGCTGGTGCTCCAAACTGCGAGCACTACGTTCAACAACAGCATTTGCTTTAACACGATCTTTTCTCCCTCAATAGGCCACGCCGACGGTGCGCGTGCTGGCACTAGCGCGCGCATCGCCTTCGATGTTGAGTTGGATTAGATAAAGGCCAGGGGCCACGTTATTACCCTGATCGTCGGTCCCGTCCCATCGCAGTTGGGACAGATTTTCCGAGCTGTACACGCCGCTCTGCCCTTCGATGTTGAAAAGGCGGCGCACCCGGCGTCCCCCTAGGTCGTATATATTGACCGCAATCTGCCCGCCGTCGACCGCGAGGACCTCGCATTCCATATCCAAGATGTCGTTGATCCCGTCGCCGTTGGGCGTGATAATGGACGCGGCGAGATCAAAGCTGCCCACTAGGCTGCCGCTGTTGACGGCCGGGCTCAGGACGGTAGTGTCCGACTTAAACGAGATGTCGCCTTCGTCTAGCGCGGTGGCGTCGCCAGCTTGAACGCCCTGGAAGGCGTCTTCTTCCAATAGCAATCCCCGGCCCTCAAAGGCCGTGCTGTACGAGAGGATGCGGCTGACGAAGTGGATCTTTAATACGGCATTGTGCGCTGCCACTCTCGGGAAGCGCACCGCAAAGCTACGTTCCGCGATGGCGGTGATGGCCACCTCGCCCTCGTCGGTGATCGCGTCTTGCACTGCAAAGTCGTGCGCTAGAAGGAACTCGCCTTGCGCGTCGATGATTTCAATGCGATCTATGCGATCTATGCGGCTGCCGGTGACCAGTTCGAACCCGTCGAAGCCCTGCAAGCCTTCGCTTTTCATCTCGGCGCGCACAGCATAGACAAAGGGAATGTCTGCGGCTGCGGGCACCTCGCGCGGAAAGATCTCGCCGACGAGAACATCGGCCAATGCCGGCGTTGTGAAGTCAAAGGAAAACTGCCGCAGGATTTTGGCTGACTCTAGGTCGTCGGACTGAAAGTCAACCCGGAACTGGAAGTAGCGACGAGGTCCGGGCGAGAGGACCAACGCGCCCTCGCTACTAGTGCCGGCGACCGGATCATAGGGCGAAGTCCATGGACTCCAATTGGCCAAGTCGTCGCGCACGGGACCGCGTTCCCACACATCGGCGGGGCCTCCCTTGGCCGGTAGGTCGAGATACTCGTCGCGCAGGAGCGGCTGGTCGGGATTATCGACTGAGAAGGCGATCTCCTCGGCGTCTTGGCGTCCCACTCGCTTGCGCGTATAGGCAAAGGGCGATAGGTCGCTGCCGCTGCGGGTGCGGATGTTCATCTGCACGGCGCTCGCCTTCCCGACCGTCTCCTCTATCCAGCGCAAGCGTCCCCAATTGGCCGGGGTGCCCATGTCGATAAGCGGCGAAATGTATTGCACGGTGGGGAAGAAACCCTCGCCGAAGACTTGGAATTTTTCCACCTCAAAGGGGATGGATGAGGTAGCGCGCAGGCGAATGAAGCGCAAAAAGCGCGGCGGGTCGATCTCGATGGTGGCGACCGGATCGGTGTTGTTGGTACGTGCCGTAAAGGTCTCCCAGATAGGGTTACCGGCCTCAGTCAACACTTGGCCGTCGTTGACTTGTAGTTCGAAGTTTTTGAGAAAATCTTCTTGAAAGGGCGTCGATGGCGACGGAAAGACTGTATTGCGCGGGAAGAAGCGGATTTGGTTGACGCCAAAGCGCGCGCCCAAATCGAGTACGAGCAAGGTGCCCAACACGTCCCGTCCCTTGCGCTCGAAGGCCCCACCAGAGGGGTCGGGTGACACGATCTGCTCGAGGATGTTTTGGAGCTGAGACTCGGCAAGGTCGAAAACGGTCGGGGCGCGGATGCTGCCGCCGCGCTCGGCGATTTCAGCGGCGAGGTTTTGCCCCTCCTGCACGCGGCGGGGCAGGATGCTAGCGGGAAAATCCGCGCTGGAAAAATCGACGAGATTGACTGGGGCGACGCCGATTTCGGTGATGTTGGGATCTAGAGTGGAGCGGTACTCCGGCTCGATGGTTTGCACCACAGCCCCGACCTCCACTTCCCCCTCCCAGCTAATCTGGCCATCTTGGCCGACGAGCAGTACTTGACGCCCCTGCGCATCGCTGCCGTACAAAAGCATCATCACACCTATGAGCAATAAGTGCTTCATAAGTTTTCCCCGAGAATTTTTTCTGCCAATACTTTCTGCTCCGCTTCGACTCGCTGCTGAAGTTGAGCGCGGCGCTTTTCCCGCTGATAGCGCGCTTCTGCGTCCCGCGCCTCTGCGTCCCGCCCCAACAAACTATAAGCCCTGCTCAAGTGCCCTTGGACCCGCCAGTTGCGAGGCTCTAGTTCGGCGAGGCGCAGCCAGTGGGTCAGGGCTTCGCGGGGACGCTTTTGCTCTAACAGTACCTCGCCGAGCAGAAGCAGTCCCGCGCGGTGGTCTGGCGCTAGCGCTAGGGCTTGCGAGAGCAGCAGTTCGGCCGCTGCTAGCTGGCCGTTGTGCCGCAAGAGTGCAGCCGCTTCCACCCGCGCCGGCACGCCATAGTCCGGACTGTCTAGGAGTTGGCGATAGGCTCGCTCGGCGTCTGCGACTCGCCCACTCGCAGCGTAGGCGCGCGCCAGTTGGTAGCGCACCCGGCTGCTGTCCGGACTCAGAGTTAGCAGCCGCTCGTAGGATTGCACGGCCTCGTCGGGCGCGCCGCTCGTCAGTTGCGCATCCCCCAAGCGTCCGAGTAGGGCTTCTCGTCCGCTGTCCGCGACGAGCTGTTGGTAGATTGCGCGCGCTTGTTGGGGACGGCCCACCGCCATGTAGCGATCGCCGAGTGCCCGCTGCCCGCGCTCATCTGCGGGCCAGCGCGCGACGAATGCTCGGCTAATGCCGAGCGCCCGCTCGGGTTTGCCACTCGCGTCGTAGAGCGCGGCCAAGGCCCAATACGCATCCTTGTCGGAACTGCCCGCGGCCAAGGCCTGTTCGTACGCGGCGACCGCCGTGGCCGTCATGCCCAACTCCGCATAGGCGAGACCTAAATAGCGGTGCTGCGAGGCTTGCGCCGCTCGGTCCATGGTTGGCGTGCTGGCATTGACCAATGCCGCGACTAACACCAATCCCGCCACAGCGCCCCCCTTCCACGCCCAAGACAACTGTGCTAATTGCCCAACTCCACTCACCGCAAAGAGCAAGAGCACGGGAACCAGCACCATGCGCGTCTCAGCATGGGCACCGTAGAGCGCGGTTCCGACCGCGCCGGTTGCGACAAACAGCAGTGCGAGCAAAGTGCCCCGCTCCCGCGCCGCCAAGGCAAAACCCACGCCCAATAGCGCGAGCGGCACAACCAAACCGAAGGGAAACGCGAGCCCCCATTTCCACAGCAGAGTCGCCAGGACGGTTGAATCGCCGCGCGCGTGGTACATATCCAGCGCGGGCAAGTGCTCCCCGCCGCGCACGAGGAGATCGGGCGCGCCGCCCGCACTTGTGGCCACCCCCCCCAAATACCACAGTGCGAACGCACCAGCCGTCCCCAGCGCACAGGCCCAACACGCCCGCTGCTTCCCCCCTATCCACAGCCACCACAGCACGGCTGGCGCGAAGAGCGCGACTTGCGGCGCGGCTAGCAAGCAAAGTGCCAGCAAAAGCCCGACTCCTAAAAACGCCCTCCCGTTGGTCTGTCGGTCGGCCCATAAGAGCGCTGCCAACAGCAAGAGCGCTAGGAATACTGCTAGGACCGGCGGCAGCAAGGAGCCGGTAAAATAGATGGCCGGTCCGTACAGGGCCGCGCACAAAGCCGCGATGAGTCCCGTGCCCGGCCCCCAGAGCGCGCGGCCGATTAGAGCCAACAGCGCGCAACTGGCCACGCCTAGCAGGACTTGAACGTAGCGGGGTGCCAGCCCGGTGGCGACGAGACCGCGCAAAAAGAGCGGGTACAAGGGACTGGCAACCGCGGCGTTCCCCTCTCCCCTAGCGGCTTCGACGTAGGGCATACTCGCCGCTGTCGGCACCTCCAAGAAGGGGTCTTGCGCGACCTCATCCAAATAGGTCAGGCGTGGCCAAAGGGCCATGAGCGCGATGCCGATGACGGCTGCGCCAAAGTTGTCGTTGCGCCAAATCACGCGCTATTCCAATCCCGCGTAGATCGTTATAAAGGTCTGACTTGTGTAGCGTGCCTCTTTCTCTTTGAAATCTTGGCGCTCGATGCGCAGCCCGGCTAGGGCGTGGAGGCCGTAACCCAAGTACTGAGACTGATTGGTAAACTGAACCGCGCCGGTGATGGAGTTGAAATCGTTGGCATCTACGTCTAAGTCGTTAAAAATCAGGTACTCGATGCCTGCTTGGAGTTGGGTGGCTCGCAGGAGGCGAGTTTCGACAACAGCCGAAAACAGTTCGTAGAGGCTGGTGGAATGCTCTAGGGCAAAGAGACTGCGCGACTGCTTGCGGAATTCGCTCTTCCAGCGCGGCTCCAAGCTCAGCCGGCCCAAGGCATAGCGGTAGCTGGCCTTGTTAATTATCCCAAAGAAGAAATCTTGCTCGTCTAGCTCTAGGGCCTGCCGACGGGCTTCGCTCATTAGCTGGCGGAAGCGCACGTAGTTGACCTTGGTCTGCACGCGATAGGAGGCCGACTGCAAGTTGTGCCCCACAAAGAGCTGGTTGATCCAAGTGTCGCGGGCCAACAAGGGGTCTTCGACCTTGGTCAATTCGCCGCCGCGCAGGGTATTGTCCGGTGCCCACTGCAAGAGGGGATTGGGGATGTCGTCTTCTACCAATTTGCTCATTTCAAAGAAGCGCAAGCGCCCAAAGCGCGGAGAGTTGTTGTCGTACGTCACGAGGGCGTAGGTACTCTTGTTTTGCTGGTTCGACGAGATGAGTTCCTCGCGCAGCGCGCCGACCATCACCTTGAGCCGCGGCGTCAAGTCGGCACCGCCGTACACATTGTACCCGCGATGGTCGCGGCGGTAGGGGTAATCTGGCTCTTCGTCGTTTTCGTATTGGTCGATCCAGAAGTTGTTGTTCATGTCCATCCCGAAGAGGAATTCCGGGCGGTCGGAATGGAAGCGGAGGAAAGGCTCTTCGTAGTCGGGCACGGCATTGGAGCGCACGAAGTTGTCGTTTTGGTTGATGTCGGGCACGAAGTCGTTGTTTTGGTCCCAGCCTGGGAAGACCTGAGAATCGCCTTGGAGCCAGTCGAAGCGCACTGTGTCGGGGTAGCGGTCTTGGTCGTCGTTGTCTTCGACGAGTTCGACGATGCCCTCGCGCTCGCTGTCGTATTCGATTTCGCCCGTGCCCGTGGTGACAAAGGTCCGCGTATTGTAGAGCGGATCCATGCTGTACGCCTCGCCGAAGACAAAGAAGGGTGCGGCCTTTTTGGACGCGTTCACCATCCAAGCCGGTGCCCGGCGGCTCCCGCCGATGCCGGATGTAGTGCGGTGCTCGTCGCGCAGGACGTTGGGATATTTGCGGTAGCTCATGCTCAGATCGTATTCGGCGTACAGGTCAAAGCCCTTGTAGTCGCGTATTTCGATGTTGCCGCCGAAGATGTGGGTAGCCGTGGGCAGGCCGTACTCGAAACGGACGGTCTGCAAATTGGTGATGTCTTGCACGTTGCCCTCGGCTTGGGCTACGAGCAGCAGCACGGCCTCTCCGTCGCGGTTGACTTGGCGGTCGGACGTCATCCAGACTTGGTAGTCGTTGCCCAGCACGAGCCGGAACTCGACTTTGACGATGTCCTCTTTGGGAAATGAGGCCCGATCGACAAAGGCCGGACTGTCGAAGTCGTAGCTCAGGCGTATTTCCTCGGGGCCGTTGGCAGCGATGTAGCCTTGCTGGACAAAGCCGCCCTCGATGACCGGCTCAAACTGGATGTCCTTGCCGGCATCGACGGTGCCGTCCTCGTAGGTGATCAGCACGTCCGAGCCGGCTTGGAAGAAGGCGGCCCCGCCCGTTCCGTCGCCCGGGGAATCGTCGCGCAGGACGATCTGAATCAGCGACACAGTCTTGTTTTGGGCCACGGTCAAGGCACCGGAAAAAGGGTTGCCCACTAGGCGGTCCGAAAGCGTATTCGACTGGTGGGCGTTGACCGCGTGCAGGCCCAATTGCAAGGCGTCGCTGAGCTGGTAGGCGAAGCGGCCGCCGAAGAGCGTGGTGTTGTTGGTGCGGAGTACTTCTTGGTCTTCGGTCGTCGAGCCGCCTGGATTGCTCAAGCGCGAATAGACGAGCGTCCCTTCGTAGCGGTCGGTGGCGAGGTCGAACTGCACGCCATCCATGCGCGGCTTGGAAAAGACCATCGGCGAAATCACCGAGCGCATCTGAGCACTCGTCGTCAAGGTATAGAAGTATTGGCCCTTGGCGTCTGAGGCGATGACCACGTCGGAAAACCACTGTTGGAAGCGGCTGTGTTTGAGCAGCGAGTTGCCGAACTGCTGGGGCTTGCTCTGGGAGTTGTTGAAGATCAACCAGCCACGGGTGAGGAAATTGCCGTACAGGTCGTAAAAGTAGTCGCCTTCGAGGCTGATATCGACGTAGCGCTGGTAGGGGTTGCGGGCGTAGTTGGTGTATTGCCACTGGCGCCAGTGGTACTCTTTGTAGAGTTCCTGCGGCACGTACCAGCGGCGCACTGCCGGGTCGAGAACGCCGAGCATGACGTCCGGCCCTTGGGGCGCAAAGGAGGTCTCGTCGCCTTGTTGCAGCCCGAGGCGCGAACTGTAATCGACTTGGCCGGTTGCCTCTTGGGCTGCTCCGGCGACGAGTAGCAAAACGACGCTTATTCTGATGGTAACAGTGTACATGGCGTTCTCTTTTCGCCCCTAATAGGCTACCGCGATAAGGTGGGACTGCCGTTGTCCGGCGCTGTCTTCGGCGTCGGTGTCCACGTCGATCTGGCAGATGTAGAGCCCGGGCGGCACGACGCGGCCATGGTCGTCCTTGCCGTCCCAGGTAAAGCGCTGGTGACCGCCTTGGGCTGTGCCTTCTAGCAGGCGCATGGGCCGACCGTCGAGTGCCCAAATGCGGACGGCTGCCGGCCGCTCGGCATAGACTTTGAACAGCGAAAATTCGATTTGGGCGACATCGTTTACGAGGTCGCCGTTGGGCGTGAAGGGATTGGGCGCGACCGAGATGTCGGCGACGATCTGCGTGGCACCGAGCGCGGCGATCGACAGAGTTTGCGACGGCCGCAGCGCGGTGGCGTCGGCGGCGTCGGCGGGCTGATAGGGCGTGTCGGCCGCTTGGTTGCGCACCGCCACCTTCAGCTTGGTGCCGTGGAGGAAGACCTTGGCCGCAAAGCGCAGGCGCACGAGTCGGCCGTGGCCGACGATCCATCCCCTAGCTCGGCCTAGCCGACCATATTGGGCTGCGCTGAGCGTGTCGCCGACTTCGTCGAAAAGCGTCTGGGTCCCCAAACCGACGACCTTGCGGAAGTAGCGCACGGGCCCTTGGGACTCGGGCGGCAGTTCGTCGTAGGCCGCTCGATCAACTTCCACTAGCTCCTCTCCGGCAATGCGGAAGTAGCGCACCGCGCCGCGCACCTCGTCTGGGAGCAGGGCGTGCGAGGTTGCCGTCAGGAGCTGGCCGTCGATGCTGGTGGGCACTTCCTCGCCATCGGCCGTCGTGCGGAAGTATAACTGTGGTAGCGCATCGGTGTCGCTGCGGGCGACCTCTGGGAGGCGCACTAGGAGCGAGTCGCCTTGCAGCATCTGGCCGTCGGTGCTTGTGAGGTCCAAGAGCGATTGCGGTGCTCCAGATGCAAACTGCTCCTCGGTGCCTATTGCCACATCGATAAGCTGCATGTCGAGTCCCGGATCGGCGCTGATGAGCATCTCGTCGAACCCGATGCTGCGGACCGAGGTGGGCCGTTCTAAGAACTGGGGTTGGACGAAGACCTCGAAGGTGTCCAGAACCCCCACTTGGGCCTCGGGCGGCCAGACTTCGGCCCGCAGCCCGAGGGCGACGGGAGTGTGCAACTCTACGGTGAGGCTCTCTAGCGCTGGTGCGATCTGGCGGTCCTCGCTGAGCAGGCGGGCCTGAATTTGCATGAACTTGCGCAGACTGGGCGACGTTACTTGGTCGCCGGGTTGCTGGTACTGCTGGCTCCAAGCACTCCAGCCCGGGCCTATTGCAAAGGATGTGTCGATTGGCCCTTTGAGGAAGGCGAGAAGCTTCTTGTGCTCGGCTGCGGTCTTTTCAATGCCATTGCTGTCGTAGAAGCGTATCTGCTGGATGAGTTGGTCGCCGGTGCGGGTGCGAATCTCGACTTTGGTGCCCGGCGGCGTGTCGGTCTCCCAGTGGATACTGCCCAAGGTCACCAGCCCAGGTAGTTCAATCAGAGCGGACTCTATCTCGACTTCCGCGGGCACGCCTTCGGCAAACAGCATGAGTTCGTTGAATTGAGGCCAGAAGCGGTCAGTGCGGTTTTGGGTGTCGCCGGTGAAGTTGGCGAAGGTCAATAAATCGAGGAAGCGCACCTTGACCACGGGGTTTTGCAGATCGTTGAGGTGACTGAATTCCCCGTGATCGACGTTTTTTATCCGTTCCGGCGGTGTAATCGCGCGCCAGCGCAGCTTACCTTGGGCGTCGCGTTCCCCAGTGGACGACCGCATCTGATAGCCGCGGATATTACTACCAGCGACGCGAATTTGGTCCAGCCACACCGTACCGCCGATGTCGATGGTCAGCACGTTGGCACCCGGGTCGAGGGGGTCTCGGGTGGGTTGCTGATAACGGCTGCTGATATCCCCGTCGAAAGCCGGTGCCGGCGTCTTGCCGGCCGAGGTCAGGTCCAAAGTACCGCCCCCTTCGACTAGGCCGAGGCTGATGTTGTCTCCCCAACCCCACACTTCGACCTCGGCTAGGCGCGGCAATTCTCGGCGGTAGAATTCCCTGCGCCCGCGGCGCTCTTCCTCTAGAGACTCGTAAGTTTCGGCGTCCACCGGCTCTTCGCGGCCGGCGAAGTCGCGCACGAAGTGGACGATGTCGCCGCGTTCATGCACCGGCAGCGCCTCCCACGCGACTTGGTCGATTTGCTCGGCCCGCCCGCCGCGCGTGTCGGTGATTACGATGCGGATGGTTTCGATGATCTTGCCAGTCCAGTCCGGGTCGGCGCTATTTTGCTGCAGCTTCTTGGCACTACTGATCCCGCCGGAGGCATCTACGAGGCCGAGGTGGACCAGTGCCCCCTCGGTTGCGGCTGCACTTTCAAAGAAGAAGTCGCGCTGCTGGGTATTGGGCCCTTCGTGGGGGACGAACAACTCAAAGCTAACCTTGCGATCATCGGTAAGCGATAGCGTCTGGTTCCGTGCCAAAAGGAGGAGGTACTTGAAGAACGGATCGCCCAGTCCCTCTTCGACGAAGCGCACGGAAATGCCCTCCACGGGTACGGCGCGGCCCAGATCGACCTCAACCCACCACTGCTCGATGGGATCGCGCGGGTCTGGCTCCCAGAAGGTAGTCGGATCGCCGTCGACTATGTTGGCCGCCATCTCGATGTTGGAGCCAGCGCGGCTGACCCCGGGTCGCACCAGATAGTCGTACACGAACTTTTTCTGGGCGTCTTGGACGGGTCGGCCGAGAACATCGACTTTCAGAGTGCTATCCACATTGAGGATGCGCGGGTCTTTGTTGGTGATCACGACCGGACGGGCGATGCTGGGGTCGGCGAGGACGTTGTAGATGGAGCGCAGGTGCCGCGGACGCACTGCGCCCGAGTTGTCGATAGTGGTCAGGTGTTCGGGTTTTTTCCAGTGCTCCCAGTGGCTGCGCCCGGATACGACGATGCGGTCATCGACGATGTCGTACCCTTGCTGGGCGCTGGCCGGCAGCCATGCCCACAACAGGCAGTACGCGATGGCACCCCATTTTATTCTTACCACGATGGCACCTCCTTACAGGCGCTCGGCGAATAAGGCGACTTGGCTTTCGCGCTCGGCGCGCAGGCGTTGGATGAGCGCGTCCATGAGCTCGTTCTGACGCCTTGCTTCCAAGATGCCCCGCGCTTGCGCTCGCGCTTGGGCGAAGGGTTGGATGTCGCCGCCTTCCTTTTGGCGCACTCGGAACACGGCAAATTGGTCTAGCACCTCTACGGGGCCACCCCATTCGCCGATTTCTGCGGCAAAGGCCGCGTCCACGAGTTGGGGATAGCGCGCCCGCACCACCTTGCGCAGACGCAACGCCCCGTCGTGCGGGTCGCCGTGGGTTTCTACGCCTGGCCGGGCCAACAGCTCGGCGATGGTGCTGCCATTTGCGAGGGCTTCGCGCAACTCCTGGGCCTGCTCGCGGGTGGGCGCGAGGACCTGGTTGATGTGGACGGATTCGGCCGTGCGGAAGCGCGTCTTGTTCGCCTCGTAGTACGCGGCGACTTCCTCCTCGCTGGGGGCGGCCTTTACCGAGGTTTCTGCCTTGGTGAGTTGCTGCAAGACGAGGGCCTTGCGCTTGCGCTCGCGCCACTCGGCGAATTCGGCTTCTCGATCCCAGCCGCGCCGCTGGGATGCTGCTGTCATTAGATAGGCTGGCAAGAGCGCGGCGCGGGCCAGCGAGACGACCTGTGCGCTGTCTTGCAACGCGCCCCGGAAGCCGACCGAGCGCAGGTCGTGGAGGTATTCTCCCAAGGGAATCGCTCCCCCGTCAAAGCGGTAGAGGGGAAGCGCGGCGAGCGAGTCGGCGAGATTCGGTTCGGCCAGCAAGGCTTGTAGCCCCTCGTGGTCCAACTGGAGATTCAAGGAGCGGCTCAGGGTTTCCACTTCGATTTGCAGGCGACTCTGCCACTTTTCGCGGTGCGCCGCGCTGGCGGCTTCTGCTGCGTAGTCGGCCTTGTCGGCTGTTCGGTCTTCGATGAAGCGGTAAATCTGCCAGCCGCCCGCCAGCGGCAGCGGTTCGGCGACTTGGCCGACCGGCAGAGAGAGGAAGGTCTGCGGCGGAATGGCAAAGCGCTGGGCTTGGGTGCGCCCAATCCAACCGACGACGCCGTCGTCCTGGGGGGCGAAAAGGTCGTTGGCCGCAAAGCGTTGCGCTAGTTCGGCGAAAGGCTCTCCCTCGTGCAGGGCCTGCAGTACGCGGTCCACATCTTGTCGTTGCCGCACCAGAATCCGTGCAAAAAGCCGCTCGCGGTCAAAGCCCATATCGACGAAGGTGCGCTCGACTTCCCCGGGTGTTACCTCGACTTGCGGCGCGAGTACTTCGGCTTGGTAGCGCTGGGAGAGCCGCTTGCGGACGAGGGCGTTGAGCTGATAGCGAACCTCGTCGCTTTGCTCGATCCCCCTAGCGCGGGCCTCTTGCATCAATAATTCCTGATCGACGAGGGACTGTAGGTGGTCGCGCGCAGATTCGCTCTGCAAGCCGGGCGGCAAGCGCTCGACGAAGCGCAGGTACTCAGCCTTGGTAAGCGCCACGTCGCCGACTTGGGCCACGACCGGGTCGTCTGGCGCACAGCCAAACAGGGCCAAGAGGGCGATAGCGCGCCACAGAGAGCGGGGAGCAGCGATAAACATGCTGTTTGATTTAATCAACGGCTAGGCGAGTGTCAAGTTTTTTGCCAATTGATAACTGTATGTAATTCTTGGCTTTATTTGTCTTTAGTACATGCGAATCACGTTGCCCGTCATTCCGGTGAAGCCATCCACGACTAGCCACGCTCCGCCCGAAGCGAATTGCCCAAGTATCACCCCCAAAAAGAACCAGCGCGTCGAGCGGTAGCCGTTCGGTCCCATGTATTTCAAGACGACGGATTTAATCAGCCAAGCGAGAAAGATGCTGAACCAGATGTTGCCGAGGATCCAGGTGCCGCTGGCCACGTAGCCTATGGGGTGCAGGGGCCACCACAACAAATGGTGGCGCGCCCACAGCAAGAGTGCCATGACCGCGGCCCCTACCCCGTTCCAGAGCCACCCCAGCCAATAGGGTCCGGTCGGCGTCTCGATGAAGCGGGCGGCAAAGCGAAACGGCTCCCAGGCGAAAAGTCCGGAGAAATACTGGCGGTGCAGGTTGAGTGCTCCGTACTGGTAGCCCAAGTTCAAGGTCGCGTAGATGGAGCCCAAAAGGCCAATGACTAACGCGGCTGTCAACATTGCTAGGACGCGCCGCCGACCGATCTTGAGGCCGTGCAACATGCGGATACTGTTGGCGCAAGGAGCCATCATAAAGACCAGCAGGTCGCCCGCCCAAGCGAGGGTAAAGCCCAGCGCCATCATCCCCGTCGCCCCCAGCGCCGATGAGCCGACGCCCGAGACCACAAAGCCCGCGCCCGACAGCCCCTCCACGGCCGACGAGAGACCCGCTTCGACGATCACGCGGGTGAGGGCGAAGAAGATGGCGAACGCCGCGCCGAGAAACAGCACCACCACCCACCAAGGCAAGCCCGTCTGCCACAGCCACAAGCCCATGACGAGCATGCCCACAGCCAAGCCAACCACGGCCGTCCGATAGGACAACAGCTCTCCGGCCGCGCTGCCGCCGGCTTTGGCCTGCTGCCACACGGCCTTTAGATGCCCGCGCGCCGTCCACAGCCCCAAGACGACCAGCGCAATCATCGCGCCCATGCTCTGATGGCTCAACATGCCCGTGGTGGGGCCGGCATGGCTGTAAGCGTCGAGTTGTTCAGTGGTGAAGATGCCGAGGGTCGAGCAGGCCCATTCTTGGGCTTTGGCCAACACATAGAAAAACCACAAGCTGCCGGAGATTCCGGTGTTGATAAAATAGGCCAAGCCCATCATCAGATAGTTGAGCCGTATGCGCAGGACAACCGCGTCGTGCCCTAGGGCTAGCGGCAGGTTGAGATCGACGCGCGGCGCGAATTCGTAGTAGTGGCTAAAGGAGTTGATCGTGTTGAGGATCGCTGGCACGGCAAAGCCAGCCCACATTATTGGATTGCGCAAAAAGGGTTTTATGCGCGCGGGCCGCGGGCCATCTTCGATCATTCCCAACGGCACTTGGACCAGCGGGTAGAGCAGCCGCTCGTGGTCCATCCACTGCCGCCGCATAATTACCATCGCGCAGATGAGCACGAGGTAGAAAGCAGCCATAAAGAGCAGCCACCAGAAAAGCGGCTCGACCCAAGCGCCATAGGGAATGGATTCGCCTCGGGGGAGTCCCTCGTAAAACTGCTTGATCGCCACTTCGTCTTGGACGACCAGCCAAGTGGGGATGTGGGGCACCAGCAGTTCGGCCCAGTTGTTTTCTGGGGTCGCGTAGTAGAGCACGCTGGAAATGGCGGGGAGCGTGGCACCGGTAAAGCCTCGCGATGGGATCGCCGTTGCCAGCATCATCATTGAGGTAATCAGCAGCAGTTCGGCGCGATTGAAGGCCCACTGCTGCCGCATTAGCCCCAGCAGCGGTTGCACCAGCGCGAGCAGACAGAAGAGCAGGAAAAAGGCCGCTGGCGTCGATGAGCTCAGGCCCAGCCGGGTACCCTTGATCACGAATTCCCCGTAGGGCAGGCCGACGGCAATCAGGGCGCAGAGTCCGAGGCCGGTTAGCATCGCCGGCAGGCGAATTGCGGGGGAGGGCTGGGGGTCTGGGGGCATAGAGTGATTTAAAAGGATGAAGTAGCGGGTGCGCGGCGAAGTGGGAAACGTAGCCAAATCCGCAGATAGTCGTCAATAAATGGCTGATCCTGCGACGAAAGCTGTCGGCGATCCGGTTGCTGTCTGCGGAAAAATGCCGCTAACTATCTGGACATCTGAGACCTTTTGCTAGACGAGGAGATATGGAGCGCAAAATATACGCCTTTGGCATGGACGGCTTTATCGTCCCGATGATGAAGCGATTCGCCGCGGAAGGGGCTTTGCCCCACTTCGAGCGCTTGCTGCGGGAGGGGACGGTCAACCAGACCCTGCCCTCTTTCCCAGTGTGGACCCCGACTAACTGGGCTACCCTTTCGACGGGGGCGCACACGGGCACGCACGGGGTGACGCGCTGGCGGGTGGAAGTCGCGCCGGGCCAGCGGATCGACAGTTTCGACGGGCGGGCCAACAATGCCGAGCGCATTTGGAATGCCTTGGAGCGGGCAGGTATGCAAAGCGTGGCCGTCCACTATCCGGCGGCTCATCCTTCTGGGGTGGAGACGGGTTTTGTGGTTGATGGTTTTGGCCATCCCGGACACCGCAGTACGGATTTTGAAGTGGCTATCTGCCAGGCTTATACCACGGACGCCGCGCTAGAGGGAGACATCGAGATGGACCACGACGGCACGGCCGTGCGACAGGCCCAGCGTAGCGTCGAGCCGATTCCGTCGCTAACACCGGCGCAGGGGTGGCGGAACCTACCCGCGAGCAAGGCTCCGCCGCTGGAGAGTCGCATTGAGGTGGTGGCTCGGTTGGGTGGGGATATCACCGCTTTTCACTTGCTGGTGGTGGACAGTGCGGGGAAGGGCTACGACCGAGTGTTGGTCTGCCGGGACCGAGATGGGGCCAGTTGCATAGCCACTGCCGGGATAGGGGAATGGAGCGAGTGGGCGGTGGAGGACTTTGCCATGGACGGGAATAGACGCTCGGCGTCAGTGCGCTTCAAGCTGATGGAACTGGCCGCGGATGGCAGCCGCCTCAAGCTCTACCGCACTCAGGTGACTTATACCGACGGCTTCACGCTGCCCGATGAGTTGGCCGGGGAACTGGTGGAGCGCTTTGGCCCGTATCAGGAACACGCCTCCATGTTGCCCTACACCTCGGGAATGGCCGATTTTGACACGGCCTTAGAAGAATGCGAGTACCAGGGGATGTGGTTTGCCGAGGTAGCACGCTACATGCTGCGCGAGCGGGGCTGTTCCTTTTTTATATGCCACTGGCATCTGTACGACTATCTCAACCACATCCACCTTGGGGATGTGGATCCGGTGTGTCCGGGGTACGAAGCTGAGCGCGCCGAACAGTACGTGGACTATTTCCGACGGGCCTATCAGGTGGGGGACCGCATTTTGGGCCGGCTGTGGGAGGGCGCAGACGAGCATACGTACGTGGGCGTGGTGTCCGACCACGGGTGCTCACCCGATGTGCGGGTGGCTAATATCCGGCAGTTTTTGCACGAGCAGGGCTTTCTGGCGCTCAAGGGCAGCGGGGAAGAGACGCTGGTGCGAGATCAGGTGCGCGAGGAGGATATCGACTGGGAGCGCACCCGGGCCTATATGAAGGACGACAAGGGGTTTGACATTTTCATCAACGCCGAGCCGGGGCCGGAATTCGACCGCATTGAGACCGAACTGCTGCTGGCCCTGCGCACGTGGGTTGACCAAGAGGTGGGGCGCAATCCTGTGGCTATAGCCCTGCCTCGGCGGGACGCGTACATCCTCGGCCAGTGGGGAGACCAGTGTGGCGATGTGGTCTTTGCCTGGGACCACGGGTACGTGAGCGGGTACTACGGGCAGTGGCGCGGCATTGTCGGCGGAGGTTGCGTTGGAGCGCCCAATGTGTTCGGGGCGCACCACGGGGGTTTTCTGCCGACCCAAAGTGAGGCCTCGTCCAGCTTTGGCTCGTGGTTGCTGGCCGGGCCGGGCGTAAAGCGGGGCTACGAGCGGCCGGTGGACAAATTAGGGTACATCCACGCCGCCGATGTTGTGCCCACCTTCTGCCAGATATTGGGGACCGAGCCGCCGCGCCAGGCGCAGGGAACGGTGGCGCGGGATTTGTTTGAGGGGCACGAGATGGTCCGGGAGCGGGATCCTAGCCGGTCCTGATGCCCCAGACCGTTCCGACTTCGGGTGGCTAAAATTCAAGGATGGCGTTGTAATCCTCACAACAGCGTACACGCACAACAAAAGGTGCAGGCTCAAAAGCACCGAGACAGGTGGGAGAACGGAGATGAGTGAGACAATGCCAATGCAAAAGCACGTGCTGGTGTGCGACTGGGTGTCCGAAGACCTCGATCCAGAAAGGGAACGGCTCGGGCGGGCGGGGATTGCGCTGTCCTCTGCGGGAATCGCGGTCACCGATTCAGTGGATGAAAAGCGGTGCAAACTGAAGCAGGCGATCGCCTCGGCACCCCGCCTCGACGCGCTGATGTTCTGCATCGCCCCCATAGACGCGGAGATCATCGGCCTGCTCCCGGGCAGTTGTAAACTGCTGCAGCGATATGGCACGGGTCTCGACAATGTCGACTTGGAAGCGGCCGCCGAACGCGGTATGAGCGTCCGCAATACGCCGCAGTACTGCGTCGAGGAAGTGGCGGTCCACGCCATGGGCATGTTGCTGGCCCTGCACCGTCAGCTTGGATCGACGCAGGAGCAGTTGCTGCGCGGGGAGTGGTCTCTGAGAACGCCGGCTCCCATTCGGCGGTTGAGCAGGTTGAGGCTGGGCGTGCTGGGATTCGGCCGCATCGGCCGCAAGTTGGGTGAACTGATGCGGCCCTTGGTGCGGGACGTGGTCTATTTCGACGAAGTGGAGGCCGCTGGGATCGACTGGGCTGCGCGGGTCGGGCGGGAAGAGCTGCTGCGAACGGCAGATCTAGTTTCGCTGCACCTGCCGCTGACGCCCCAGACGCGCTGTATCATCAACGCCGAGACCCTGGCGATGATGAAGAAATCCGCCCTGTTGGTCAACGTGGCGCGCGGCGCTCTGGTCGACGCCGAGGCGTTGGCCGCGGCCCTGAACGAGGGACGGCTCGGCGGTGCCGGTCTGGACGTTTTCGAACCGGAGATCCTTCCCGGCGACTCCCCGCTGCGGACGGCGGCGAATATCCTGCTGACGAGCCATACGGCTTGGTATAGCGAGGATTCGGTTCAGGACGCGCGGGTCGAGGCCGTGGAGAGTGCGATAGAAGTGCTCGGCGAATAGGCTTGACATACTTTGGCAGTAAACTAAGTTTAGCTAAGCTAAAAAGGAGTTGGTCCATGCACATCACCAATATCCACCAGGCTAAAACACAGCTCTCCAGACTGATCGAACGGGTACTCCAGGGAGAGGAGATCGTCATCGGCCGAGCTGGCAAGCCGGTGGCCAAACTCATTCCGTACGAGCAGTCGGTCCAGCCTCGTCAAGGGGGACAGTGGCGTGGCCAAGTCGCGCTAGAGGACAACTTCGACGAATTGCCCGAAGAAATAGCGGCGGCCTTTAGGGGCGAACAACCGTGAATCTCCTCTTGGACACCCACGCGCTATTGTCGTGGCTCGACGACCCCACCCTCCTTGCTTCGCCCGCCCGGGTCGCCATCAGCCAAGGCCAGAACGCGGTTTTTATCAGCGCGGCAGCCGCTTGGGAAATCGCCATCAAAAAGGCGCTGGGCCGACTGAAGGCACCGGACAACCTCGAAGAGGTCTTGGAGGAAGAGCGCTTTCAACCACTACCCATTACCCTAGCGCACGCCTTGGCCGTGGTTTCCTTGCCCCCAATCCATCAGGACCCCTTTGATCGCATCCAAGCGGCGCAGGCGAAATTGGAGAATTTAACCCTGGTGACGCGGGACGCACGCCTCAAGCAGTACGGCATCCCCTGTATCGACGCCTGAACCTCCTTGATGGGCACGGCGCGCTCCGCGGCTATGGTGCTTGACAAAGCGCCTTTTTGGCGGGTATCTAGGGCGCTATCAATGACCTATTTGAGGAGGAACCATGGACAATTTGACTAAACGCACTTTGGGCCGCACAGGGCTCGAGGTCACGCAACTCGGCTTTGGCGCGGCTGAGCGCGGCCTGCCGGATGAGGCGGAGTACGACGATCAGGCCGGCAGCGTATTAAATGCGGCCCTCGATGCTGGGATCAACTTAGTTGACACGGCTCCGGATTACGGCGCGAGCGAGGGGCGGGTCGGCAAGTACCTTAGCCATCGCCGCGACGAGTTTTTTCTAGCTACCAAGTGTGGCTGTAACATCGACGAGGATGGCAACAGACTGGACCCAAGCCACCTGTGGACGGCCGAGCGTCTGCGCACCAATATCGACCAGAGCCTGCGCCGCCTGAAGACCGCCTGCGTGGATCTACTACAGATGCACAATCCCACCGTGGAGGATGTTGAGTTGGGAGGGCTGATCGAAGTGCTTGAGGATATTCGACAGGCGGGAAAGACCCGTTTCTTCGGCGTGTCTTCGACACTGCCGCATTTGGCCGCATTCGTGGAGTCGGGTGCGTTTGATGTGTTTCAGATTCCCTACTCCGCCCTTGAGCGCCAGCACGAGAGGATTATTCAGCAAGCGGCCGACGCCGGCGCCGGTATTCTCATTCGCGGCGGCATTAGCTTGGGCCACCGAGCCAATGAGGAGCGCCAGTCGAAGTGGGAGCAGTCCGGTCTCGACGAACTTATCGGCGAGATGAGTCGCCACGAGTTCATCCTGCGCTTCACCTTCGCGCATCCAGCGTGTCACACGACAATCGTCGGCACGACGAACCTCGAACACATGAAGGCCAATGTCGCTGCGGCCTTGGCGGGGCCACTGCCCGCGGATCTCTACGCGGAGGCAAAGGCTCGTCTGGCGAGTATTGGCGAGGAGCCGGAATAGCTCTACCCGGCCCGGGAGCAGAGTCTCGTAAGCCTATGCAGTGGAATTCCCTAGACGAGATCGTGGAGGAGTGCGCGTTCTCCGGCGTCGTCTGTGCCCGGCGACATGGCCAGCCGCTGTACGAGAGATCGGCAGGGTTCGCCGATCGCGCCAACTCCATCGCCAATACCGCAGAGACGCGCTTTGGCATTGCTTCTGGAACGAAGCTGCTGACGGCATTGACCGTGGGTCGTCTCATCGACGCGGGTCGGCTGGCATTGGCTACTCAAGTGCGCGACTGCATCTCAGTGGAACTGCCGGATTACTCAGAGGCCATCACCATCCAGCATCTGCTTACCCACACCTCCGGGATTCCCGACTATTACGACGAAGAGCTCATCGAGGATTTTGACAATTTCACCGTCGGCATCCCTTGGTACGAGCTAAGAGGTCCAAAGGACTATCTGCCGGTGTTCCCACAACGGGAGATGAAGTTTGCACCGGGGGAAGGGTTCTCGTACTGCAACAGCGGTTACATCTTGCTAGGTGTAGTGGTGGAAGAGGTAACAGGGAAGCGCTTTCAGGACGTCGTCGCCGAAGAGATCCTCGGACCAGCGAGAATGAATCGCTCTGGATTCTTCGCCATGAACCAACTACCGGAATGCACGGCCCTTGGCTACATCGAAGACAGAGAGAGCTGGCGGACTAACATCTACAACCTGCCCATCGTCGGTGCCTCGGACGGCGGTTTGTTCTCGACGCTGGCAGACATCGCGGCTCTCTGGGATGAGTTCTGGAATGGCGAGATCGTCTCCGATGAATTGGTGCGTACCTTCAGCACGCCTTTCTCCGATGCCAGCGGCGATTCCGGTCTCCACTACGGACACGGAATGTGGATGCGCAGACGCGCAGACGGAACTCTCCAGCACTATATCATGGGAGCGGATCCCGGTATCTCTTTCAAGTCTGCCGTTGATCGTCAGCGGCAGTTGGACTACGCGGTTCTTTCGAACACTTCCGAGGGCGCGTGGC
>JAPPEF010000249.1 GCA_028875335.1 Gemmatimonadota bacterium | reverse complement strand
GATAGGTGTCGGCGCGATCGTACTGGCCCAGCTTGGTGTAGATCCCGCCGAGGTTTACAAAGCCCATGGCGTAATCGGGTTTGAGGCGGACGGTTGTTTCAAGGGATTCTATGGCTAGGGCGTAGCGGCCCTGAGCCGCGTGGGATGAGGCCAGCACATTGTGGAGGTCGGCGTTCGTCGAGTCGAGGACTAGCCCGGCGCGGGCGGCTGCGGCCGCTTCTGCAAAGCGGGTCGCCGCAAAGTGAGCGCGGGCGCGGGCGAGGTGATCGGCTGGATCCGGTGCTGGCGTCGGCTCGGAGGCACAGGAGGCGAGCGCGAATGCCGCGCAGAGCAGTCGCCACGCCATTTCAGGGCTGCTCGGCAAAGCGATAGAAGCGGTCGATTTCCAGATCCGCGTACACTTGCTGTGTGCCGGTGGGCCAGCGGATTTCGAGGGTATCGACGCGAGTGCGCGTTCCCAAGCCGAGGACTGGGGACAAGCTGTTGGACGACCCGAATCCCGGACCGCTGCTGATTTCCACGACTCCGAGCAGATCTTGAGCGCGCAAGCGCAACTGTGCACCGATGGCCTGAGGTCCTAAATCCACGCCGAGAAAGTGGTTGTGGTGGCCCTCGTTGCGGTACAGGCTATTGGCCCACAGGTCGCCTGGGTAGTGGCCTCCGACCGCGGTGTAGAGGTCGAGATCGCCATCGAGGTCGTAGTCGGCAAAACCCACGCCGTGCCCCTTGCCCGGATTGCCGACGCCGGCCGCGGCCGTGATGTCGGCGAAGCGGTCGCCGCGATTGTGGAACAGCGTATTGGGTTCAAAGCGCGCCATTATGGGGCCGCCGTTGGTCAGGTAGATGTCGATTAGGCCGTCGTAGTCCACGTCGCCATAGCCCGCGCCCATCGAGCCAAAGGAGCGGGCCAGCCCTTGCTGAGGGGCGATGTCGCGGAAGGTCGTCCCGTCGTTGCGGTACAGATAGGCGCGGGTCGGGCGCAAGGCCAGCCCCGTGACCTGCGACTGCACGATGTCTTCGTAGAAGTTCATGGCCGAGACGAAAAGGTCTCTGTCGCCATCGCCGTCGCTGTCTATAAAAAATCCCACATAGCTGCCCTCACTCGGTTTGGCCACACCGGCTTCGGCAGTGACATCGCTGAAGTAGTTTCCGTCGTTGCGGTATAGATGATTAGGGGCGGCCACGTCAATGGCGTAGAGGTCGCTGTCGCCGTCGCCGTCGTAGTCGCCGCAGGTCACGCCGAGGGTTTTGCCGCGATAGGCCACGCCGGCCTGTGCGCCGCGGTCGGCAAAGGTGCCGTCCCCTTGATTGTGGTACAGGCGGTTGGGCCGTCCGCTGCCGGTGATGCCCGAGGCCACGTACAGATCCGGCAGGCCGTCGTTGTCGTAGTCGGTCCAGACGGCCATGAAGCTATCGTCTGCGCCGGCGACTCCGGCTTGAGGCGCGACATCGCGAAAGGTTTCATCGCCCTGGTTGCGGTAGAGCGAGTTGGGCGCGAGACCTTCCCAGGCTTCGCGGGTGGTAAAGAGGTCCGGGCGTCCATCGCCATCGTAGTCCGCGGCAATGGCCGCCCAGCCGCCGCGTGGGTCTGCGAGATCGGCTGCGGCCGATACGTCGGCAAAGCGGTCGTTGCCGTCGTTGCGATAGAGTGCGTGTGGGGCTTGGATGCCCGCGGCGAAGATATCTGGGTCGCCGTCAGTGTCGTAGTCGAGCCACGCCACGCCGCGCCCCCGGTCGCGCTTGCCGACGCCGGTTGCTGCGGCCACATCGGTAAAGCGCACCGGCGATGCCTCAGCCAGCGGTGCCAAGCCGATCTGATAGGCCGGTTCGAGATCGCCGGGGTAGGTGCCATAGGCATCGATATAGGCCAACCGTAGATTCCACTGGCGCACGGTGCGCTGCGGCGATGCCGGGGGCAGGACGTCAATGGCGCGCTTGTACGCGGCGACGGCCTCGGGATATTGGCGCAAGTGATGGTGGGCCGCGCCCAAGAGGAAGGAGAGATACACGTCGTCCGACCGCTCGGCGAGCAAGCTGTCGAGACGGACGGCGGAACCAGCAAAATCGCCTAAGCGCAAAAGCGAGGCAGCCTTGCCAGAGCGCGCTCGGTAGTGCTTGGGATTGACGGCGAGGATGGCTTCGTACTGAGCGAGTGCACCTGCGGCGTCGGGTTGGTCTTGCGTCATCAGGAGGTCGGCGTATGCCATGCAGGCGACCGCATTGCCGGGGAAGGCCACTACGAGAGAATCGAAAAGCGCGCGCGCCTCGGCTTGACGCCCGAGTTTATTGAGTGTTTGGGCCAACTGCAATCGGGCCTCGATGCGCTCGGGCGCGATACTCTGCGCTCGGGAGAGCGGAGCCAAGGCTTGTTGGTAACGCCTTTGCCGCAAATAGATTTCCCCGAGCGCGAGCGCGGCCTCGTAGTGCAGAGTATCGCGCCGGACGAGTGCTTCGAGCACGTGGGCGGCGGTGTCCAAACGGCCGGCCGCTAAGTGTTGGCGGGCCTGTTCGTAGCGCTGCGCGCTCTGCGCGGGAAGGGGCGGTTCGGAGGTGCAGCCCAACAAGGCGGCGAGCGCGATGCCTAGGTGCGTTGGCGTCTTTGACAGTGGATACATTTTGCAACGCATAGTGTACGAACTGGGGAGAAAATTGGCGAGTGGCGGCCGCGTAAGATGGTTGATTCTCGTTGCGTTGTGCCCTATACTTTTGCCGAACGAGAATTTTGTGGAGGTACGCGCAATGAAGCAATGGACATGGTTGGCTCTAGCTGGTCTCTTGATGACCCTGAGTTGCGGTTCGGAGGAAACCGTTCAACCGACGCCCGATTACGCCGATGATTGGGTTGGCGAATACGAAGGCACCGGGAATTTTGCCCTATCCAATGGCATCAGCGGGGAAGACCGCCCCGTTACAATAAACATTGTACGGGATTCCCCTAAGCAAGTTATCGTGACTGCTAGATTGGTTTATGGCGAGGGCCGCAACGATTTCATTCAGGAAACCGATATTCTCCAGCCCGACGATGCCGAGCAGATCACCTTGGAGGTGCGCTACCTCAATGCTAAGACGGTTTATGCCTTCACCCAAGAAGAAGGCACGATCACCGGCTCCATAGCGACGAGTTCGCTCCGGCTCGGAGGAACTTGGGGTCAAGATCAGATTATGACCGAGATAGAGGTCGTCCGGCAGTAGTGTACGGGAATCCCATGGCTGACAAGGCAGTGAAAGCCCCCACCGAGAGCCAGTGCCGCGCCGTCGCCTCTTCTACATAGGATCAGCCGCGCTGGTGATTGCTTTCGGCCTAGGCGGCTCGTACTGGTACTCGCAGTATCGGGCAAATGCCGCACAAAAAGCCGTCGAACAAGGCGACCGCTTGCGCGCCCAAAACCAAATGGACGAAGCGGCCCGCTACTACCAGCGGGCCATCGAGCTGGATCCAGACCTCGCTCAAGCCCATAGCAATTTAGGCGTAACGCACGCGGCGCTAGAGCGCTTTGACGAGGCAGTCCTTCACTTTGAACAGGCGCTGAAGTTGGCACCCGAGCACTTTGAGGCGCAGATCGGTCTCGCCGTTTCTCTCGACGGAATGGGCCGTTTTTTAGCCGCAGAAGACAGCTATAAGAAGGCGCTCGCGCTACGGCCTGACTTTGGGGCAGTGTACTACAATCTCGGCTATCTCTACCATCAACAGGGCCTCTACGCAGAGGCCGCTGCTCAGTACCAGGAAGCCGTGCGCTTGGTGCCGAACTTCCTGCAGGCCCGGGCCAATTTGGGAAGGGTTTATCACTTGCAGAACCATCCGGGCGAAGCCATTGTCGAGTACCAGCGTGCCCTCGCTGAGCACCCAGACGAAGGGCGGGTGTACGCACACTTGGGCGAGAGTTACATGGCCTTGAGCCAATACGCAGAAGCTAGGGCGGCCTATCGTCGAGCCGTGGACCTCGGCGTCGAGACGGCGAGCGCGTTTTACGACCTCGGCGTTATCAGCGAACAGGAAGGCAAGCTCGAAGCGGCGCGGAGTTACTTTCACCAAGCCCTGCTCAAAAATGCGGCCCACGCCGACTCCTATCACCGCTTGGGCGCGGTGACGGCCAAGTTAGGGCACGAGGAGCAGGCGGCCACCTACTACTTGGAGGCCATAAAGCGAGACCCCGGCCACGTGGGTGCCCACTACAGCTTGGCTCAGTTCTACCTCAAGCAGGGTCGCAGCGACGAGGGTCAAGAGCTAATGCAGGTCTTTGCCAAGCTCAAGGAATACGAGGGTCGGCTCGCCAGCCTCAAGCGGGCCGCGAGCCGGTCGCCGCGCACCCCGGAGCCTACCTACAACTTGGGGATGCTCCACCTAGAGTTCGGGTACGTCAACAAGGCCGCTGCGGTCTTTGAGCAACTCCTCAAACTCCATCCCGATTTTTTCGCCGCGCAAAAGCGGCTCGCCGAAATCGAGCGGGTGCGGGCCGAGCGTAGCGCGGGTTGATCGTCAAAAAGGATTCGCGCCTAATTCGAGGAGAGCGTGTTCCTGCCCTTGGCGGACGACTAAGAGTTTTTTGGCAGGCACGTTCTCGACTGCATAGGTGCTGCCGTTGGGATAGGTGATTTCGACGCGGTCGATGGCTTGCGCTGCACCTAAGCCGAAGTGGACGCGCAAGTCGCTGTGCGAAAGGTAGCTAGCCGCGCCATTGACCGTGCGCCACTGACGCTTGCCAGACGCTTGCAGACCGATGCGGGTGCCGACCCCATCGCGATTGTCCTCGCGGCCAAAGACCTGCACCACGAGATAGTTTCCCGCATTTCCTCCATCATTGCGCAACAGAGTTGGCGTATCGTTTAGCTCGACGACGAAAAGGTCGATATCGCCGTCGCCGTCGTAGTCGCCAAAGCTGGTGCCACGGCTCACTTTGGCCTGCGCTAGCCCGGGACCGGCTGACACTGGGGCAAAGCGGCCGTCGCGCTCGTTGCGGAAGAGTTGGTTGGGCTGGCGGTAGGTGGTGCCGGTTTCTGCTTGATCAACCTGCGGATATACGTGGCCGTTGGCGACGAACAGGTCGAGGCGGCCGTCGTTGTCGTAGTCGAAAAAGCGCGTTCCCCAACCCAACATCTCTACTGTGGTCGCGGCGAGGCCAGCCGTAGTTGTGACATCGGAGAACCGCGCGCCACCTTCGTTGCGGTAGAGCGTATTGGTCTCGGTAAAAAAGTGAGTCACGTACAGGTCTGGGTCGCCGTCTTGATCGTAGTCGCCAAAGTCCGCGCCCATACCGGCTTCGACGTCGCCGTCGCCGTTGTACGCCACGCCCGCAATGAGGGCGACGTCTTGGAAGGTGCCGTCGCCTTGATTTTGGAAAAGCACGTTGGGAGTCTCGTCGTTGGCGACAAAGAGGTCGCTATCGCCATCGGAATCGTAATCGACCGGCACCACGCCCAAGCCGTAGTAGCGGTTGGCGGCCGCCACGCCGGACGCTTGGGTGACGTCGGTAAACGCGCCGTCGCCCTCGTTGCGGTAGAGCACGTCCGGAGCACCGACTAAGCCTTTGGGGCCGCAATAGACTTGGAGGCCGCTGAAAAAGGTGCAGAGTTGTGGCTCAGCCGGCAGGGTCTCGGCATCGAAGACGACGTAGTTAGCCACGTAGAGGTCGAGGTCTCCGTCTCGGTCGTAATCGAAGAAGGCCGCGCTGGCGCTGTATTGATCGCCGCCAGCGTCTGCTGCTTGGGTAGCATCGGCAAAGCGGTCGTCGCCGCGATTGCGATAGAGCACGTTGGCCCCGTAGTTGGTCACGTAGAGGTCTGGGCGGCCGTCGTTGTCGATGTCGCCCACGGCCACGCCACCGCCCCAACCGGCGTCGCCGACCCCAGCCTCTCGGGTAATTTCCACAAAAGTGCCGTCGCCGCGATTGCGGTAGAGCGCGTTGCCCGGCCCCGAGCGGTCGCGGTACGTGGCAAAGGTGGCCCCGTTGACTATGTAGAGGTCGATGTCGCCGTCGGAGTCGTGATCGAAGAAGGCCGCGCCGCTGCCGTGTGACTCTAGGATGTACTGCTTCTCTTGACCGCCGAATACATTGCGGTAGGTGATGCCAGCGGTAGCGGTTTGGTCGCTAAATTGGGGCTGAGCGTGCAGGGGGAGGGTGCCTAGCAGCGCGGCGCAAAACAGCAGCAAGACGCGCAAATTAAGGGGCGACCGCGTAGTTCAGGCCCGTGAGCAGTTGTAATGCCTCTTTTGCGGCCTCGTGGTCGGGACCGGCGCGCTCGGCGAACATGCGCTCTAGCGGGGCCACGGCCGTGGTGTCGCCGATGCGGCCGAGGGTGCGGGCACTTTCCGCGCGGACCCAGATATTGTCGTCGGTCAAGGCGAGGAATAGGGCGTCGAGAGCGCGGTGAGTTCGGTGGTGTCCCAATAGTTGCGCGGCGATGTAGCGCACCGTGTCGTCGCGGTCGCGGAGCGCGGCGAGGGCTGCTGCTTCGGACGCTGGGGTCCACAGAAACTGAAGCGCGGCGAGGGCCTGTCGGCGCACTGAGGGAACGGTGTCCGCCAAGGCGCTCACCAGAGAGGGCACGGCCGTGGTGTCGCGGAGATTGCCCAAGCTCCAAGCTGCTGCGCCGCGCACATCTGGGACCGAGTCGTCGGCGAGGACGCTGGCTAGGGTTGAGTGAAGGTGGGGGGCATCGAGCTGGCCAAGGGCCCGGACGGCCCGTTCGCGGACATAGCGGTTTTCGTTGCGGAGGAGCGATTTGAGGAAGGGGATGGCGCGCCGGTCGCCGATTTGGCCGAGGATTTGGGCGGTAATGTAGCGCAGACTATCGCTGCCGGTGGTCGCGTGGTCCATCAAGGGCTCGACGGCCGCGCCGCCTAGTTGCACCAAGGCGTGGCTGGCGTCGAGGCGGACTTGACGCCTCGGGTCGTCGAGTTGGTCGATGTAGTACTCGGCCTGTTGCGCGGCGCAGCTCAATAGGCCGGCGCAGAGGCTTGCTAGGGCGAGTTTGGACATGGTGGAGACTTAAGTAAAAACAGGTGTCAGAGGTTGCAAACCTGACACCTGCTTTGAGATTGACTTTGCAGCGAAGCCTAGTTGACCATCTGCATGAGGCGTTGGGTAATCGACCCTTCCTGCGTCAGGGCGTAGATGATGATGTTGACCGCCAGTTGTAGCTGGCGCGTCGAGTCCCCGCCCATTACCTCGTTTCCCCAGCCCCAGCCGCCGTCGCCGGGCGTGATGCCCGCCAGCCTGCCTTTAATGTAATGGCCCGTCAGATAATTCCAGGGCCTGACACCTAACTTGCCCTGCCCCATAGAGGGAGGATAACCGAAAGGCATGCCCCCGCCTAGGTCGAAGAAAGTAGTATAGACGAGGTGATCCTCTGGCAGACGCTCGGACCAGAAGTCCTTGCCTTGGACTAGGCCGCCGTACTTTTCTAGTGCTTCGCCGTGGAGCCCACCGAACGTAAAACCTCCTGACATTAGGTACTTGGCTAAGTTGGCCATTTCGGTCTCATTGGGCCCGCCATGCGGTAGGATGATGGGTACTTCCATCAGGCTCGGATCATCGTACGTGACACGACCGACGAATTCGGCCTTGAGGCCGGTGTATTCGTTGACCACATCGCGCAGCTTATCAACGGTTTGGACATTGAGTCCAGCGTTACCGGATAACGACCGCCCGGACACGACTGAGGCAAACTTGACAAAGCCCTTGATGGCCTGCTTATCCGTGGCGTCTTGGATGATAATGGCGCGGTAGCGACCGGTGTCCATGTTGTTGACGTCGAGCATCTCTAGG
>JAPPEF010000239.1 GCA_028875335.1 Gemmatimonadota bacterium | reverse complement strand
GGCAGGTCGAGTGGGTTTTTGGCGAAATGGAATCGGACGCCGCGGCCGAGGGCGAGACCGACCCGCAGGGCAACGGCTACCTCGTCTTTGACACTGGGGTACGAGCCTTTATCCGCGCCACGCCTACTGGGGTCGCGGCTTGGGAAATCGACGTCATTGGCACTGAGGGCCGCATCCGATCGATAGCCAATTGCACGCAAATGGAGTACATCCGCACGGCTCCGGGCGGCAACCGGGGACGCGGCGTGCCCGCGTACGTGCCCTTTCCCTATCCGACGCATATACAGGGCATGGGCTTGACCATTGTAGAGGATTTGATTCAGGCCATTGAGACAGGAGCGGACCCGCGCTGCTCGGGCGACGATGGCCGGGCCGCCCTCGAAGTAGCCATCGCCCTGCGCCAGTCGCACCGCGACGGTTTTGTCCGCGTGGATTTGCCGCTAGAAGACCGTTCGTTGGGTATTCTCTCCTCGGAGATTGGCCAGGACCACACCCCGGCGCGGGTGCGGCGGTTGCAGGCTTCTTGAATGTGCTGTAAACCGCTCTATTGCAAAGAAGGCCGGATGGCTGGATGAATAAGTAAAGTAGCCAAGGAGATAAGAGAGACCATGATCCGATATCCTGCACTGATCGACGGTGAAAAAGGTGCCTATGGCGTGACCTTCCCGGATCTTCCCGGCATTGTGGCTATGGGCAAGACGATGGATGAGGCACTGATGAATGCCGAAGAAGCGCTTCGCGATGGTGCGCTTGAAGCGGAACATGATGGTGAGCTCCTTGCTGCGCCGAGTGCCCTTGAAGACATCGAAACCCCTGCTGGACAAGCGCTAGTGTCCATTCCCCTGATCCGTCTGTCAGGTCGTAGCGTGCGCGCCCATTTGAACCTCGATGAAGAGGTAGCCGCCTTCATCGATTCCGAGGCGCGAAGGCGCAAAATGACCCGTACGGCCTATATCTCTTGGATGGCGCGAAGAATCGCGCAAATGGGCGGCTAAAGGCTGGGCTGGTCCAAGATGTTCGTTTACCCCTCGCGCACAGGCAGCACGAGCCGCGAAGAATGGGCCGCCGAGTGATGCACGGCGTTGGTCGCCACGACTAGCTCGGTGTCGGCTAGGTCGTTCTTGCCGGTGTTGTGATTGCGGTCGTGGTTGGGGAAGTCGCTCGACGTGATCTCCAAGCGAATGCGGTGGCCCGGCTCAAAGCGGCAGGCCGTCGGTCCCAGGCGGATGCGGAGTTCCACCACGTTTCCAGGCGTCAACAGTTCTTCGCTATCGAGGGAATTGCGGTGGCGGGCGCGCACCGTGCCGTAGCACATCTCCGGCGCTGGTCCGCCGGGCGGGTGCTCATCTACCAGTCGGGCGAAGAAGTCCGTGTCCGGTGCCGACGAGCTGACGAAGAGCACGACTTCTGGATAACCGGCGATCTCCACGGCGTCGGATAGCGGCTCCGAGCGGTAGCAGAGGATGTCGTCGCGTCCTTCTAGTCGGCGGCAGTCTGCTGGCCCCGTGAACCACTCTCGCGTCCACAGCGTTGGCACGGGATTGTGGGGGTCGTAGTCGAAGCGGTCGGCCTCGGTGTTGGTGTGCCCGCCGTTGATCGATAGCCGACCGGAACCGCCAAACTTGGCGTTGCCGTCGCTGCTCAACAGGTACTCACAGGGCGTCGTATCCGCTGGCGGCCAGGTGTCGGCCGAGCGCCATTGACCCTGCCGTCCGGCCATTGCGAAATAGCGCACCGCTGGCTCGCGATCGACGCCGTTGTCGATCCCCTTGAGCCAGTGGTCGAACCAGCGGATGATTAAGTCCGGCAGGTCGAGACCGGCTTGTGGCCCGAAGTCGAACCCGGCTACGATGCGGCTGCCGAGGCTCGGGTGATTCCACGGCCCGGCAATGAGCTTCGTCTGCGCCCGCGCCCGCTCGGTGCGACCGTGGCGCTGCATGAGCTGTAGATGCTGCATCGAGCCGTTGCAGTGATCGTACCAGCCGCTGAAGTCGAGGTTTGGTACGGCTACTTCCCTATGCACCTCGTCGAACTTCCAGGCCCGCCGATTCGGGTGTTCGAGCCAGTCTTTTGCGTACTCTGCCAGTCCCGGCGGTAGTTGGCGGGGGAAGTCGAGCCACGGCAGGTAGCCGATCCAGTGCCCCTCGCCGGCGATCTTGTCCCACTCCTGTCGCGCTTGCTCCGGCGTGTGTGGCGGCGGTAGTCCGTGGCGGCGGCGAAGGTCCGGTGCCATGGAGGTGAGCCACCACTTGATGCGCCGCCCCGGACGGAAGCCGCCCGGCCAATCGACCTCGGTCAATTCCAGTGGGATGGTGTACGCGCACATGGCGACCAGATGTGGGGGGCGCAGCTTGGCTAGCTGCCACTGCATCCAGGCGTTGTACGAGGCCCCGAGGGTGCCGACCTTGCCGTCGCACCAGGGCTGCGCCGCCAGCCACTCCACGGAGTCGTAGCCGTCCTCGGCGTCGCCCGTGTGCTCTTCGGTGAACGGCACCCAGTCGCCTTCGGAGCCGTAGCGGCCGCGCGAGTCCATGGAGACTACGGCGTACCCGGCGCGCACGTACCGCTCGAATCCAGACTTTGGGCGGTCGTACGGCGTGCGCAGTAGGATTCCGGGAAACCGGCCGTTGGCGTCGGGGCGGAACACGTGCGCCGCCATGTGGACGCCGTCGCGCATGGGCACTTGAACATTGGGTTCGGTGAGAATTCCTAGGGCACCGCTCATCGCATTGGCTCCGTATCGATGATCCCGAGCAGGTCATCGCCGGAAATCATCTTACTGTTGAACATTTTTTTTAGGCCGCAAAAAGGGAGCTGCCGACCGAATCGGGGCTCCCTTTGTCGTTGTAATTACTATAAATGAAAATAATGATTGTCGTTGTTTTTGTCAAGGGACATATTTTCATAAGTTATTTATAAATAGATACTTATTGACAATTTGTCAAGTCTCCTTATCTTATCACATCCGCCCGATCTTACCCTACATCAAATTAGGAGACGTGATGCCATGCGACCATTTATCGTGGATGACTTGCTGAAGCTCAATCAGTTTGCCCATCGCTGCCCATGGGATCTCTCTCCCGATGGAGCGTTGCTCGCGGTCGCGCTGAGCGAAGCGAATCGACGCGAACCGCTCGGTGATGAGAGTTCCGCCCGCACGATCCACGGCGTCCATCTTGAATCGAACGGTGCCCACCTTCTCCTGCTCGACACGGCGACCGGCGAATCGATAGTTCCGTTTCCCGACGCATCCATGAGTTGGGCGGGTCGGTGGTCGCCAGACGGACAGACGCTCGCCGCATTCGTGGTTGCTCCTCAGACCCAGGCCTGTGTTGGCTTGTGGGACCGACGGACGCGCGAAGTGCGCCTGTTCCGGGACGCTGCTGTCCACTGTGGTCTGAACTTCTGCGTTCCCCAGTGGACACCGGATGGCCTCCACATTGTAGTGCGGCTCGTTCCTGAGGATACCCAAGCGACAGTATCTCCCACTGACCTCGACGTCATCGTCCGCTCCTATGACCCGAAAGAATTGGATGCCGATCAAAACCAACCATTCTTTCAACGGCGAGATGCAAGCATGTGTGTGGGGGGTGTGGATGTTAAGTCTGGTGCTATTACTCGGTACGGATGTGGTTTGAAGTTCAACATTCCTCGGTTAGCTCCGAACGGGCAAGCGGTGGCCCTGCTCAACTATATCAAGAGTCCTGTGGGGGGTCGCTCGCACTACGTCCACGACCTCTTAGTGGTACCGGTTGATGGACGCGAACCTCATGTCGTTGCGAAGGACGTCCAGGTCGACAGCTACGCAAGCCGTCTCTCATGGTCACCGGACAGTGAGATGATCTGCTTTGTCACGGGGGCCGCAAAGGAACCCCACCATCTTTGGATCGTCCCGGCGGACGCTTCGGCGGAGCCTACCATGCTGGCAGAGTTGGAATCGGCTCCGCATCCCTATCAGGCACCTTGGTGGAGCGCCGACGGCAAGCGACTCGTTTGGTTGCAAGATGGCGCACTGCACGCTTTCTCTGTCGGCGAGAACACTGGTTATCGCCTCTCCGAAGATCCAAATACTACTCAACTCCATGTCGATCTCCTCGTGCAACGCCATGGGGAATCCGTCCTGCAAACGGATGCTCAAGGCGATTTTTATGGACGCGCTCGGAATGGTCGGGATGACTCCTATTGTGTCGTCCGTATCAATGCTGATTCTGGAAAAACAACGGTCGTCCGATCACTACCGCTTCCGGCTGCGAACGAATTCACGACCGCCGCGACCCGCGAGTTCTTTTTTATTCGTGGCGCTGCGACTGGTGATGAGGTGGTTGATGCGTACCCGATGGATGGGGGAACGCCAAAGACGCTTCTCACACTGAACCCTTGGCGAGAGGAGATCGAGACTCCCTCGCGGCGAATCATCGAGTTTGAAGATGTGAATGGCCGAACGCAGAGGGCAGCAGTCTTCACACCATTAGGAGCAGAAGACAGGGGTGCCCTACCAATGGTCGTGACTGTCTATCCTGGCAGGACGAATTCGGAGCGCCACGTACCCGGACTCGACATATACGACTTGGAGATCGAGTTGCTCACTGGCGCAGGCTACGCAGCGATGTACCCAGATGCCATCATAGAGGACCATGACCCGATTACTCAGATTGCGGGAGTGACGCTCCCGGCTGTTCAGCGAGCGGTAGAGATGGGTCTTGCCGACGCAGAGCGAGTCGGCGTGCGGGGCCACAGTTATGGTGGGTATGCCGTAGTGGCACTGCTCACCCAAACCAACGCCTTTCGCGCTGGTGTCGCCAATGCCCCTACGGGAGTCAACATGACGAGTACCTATGTTGCGAATTTCAATGCAATGCGGTGGTGCGAATTCAGTGGGGGACGCACCGGAGGCACACCTTGGGAGAAACGAAAGAGGTACATCGAAAACTCACCGTTTTTCCTCCTCGACCAAGTTGAGACACCGCTGATGCTGGTGTGCGGGAGCAAGGACGAACCCGCCGCTATGAGCGCCCGTGAGACCTTCTTGGCGTTGAGGCGGTTGGGCAAGCGCGTAGAAATGAGGGAGTACCGGCGCGAACAACACGTCATGGCATGGTCTGCTGCTGATACTAGGGACTACTATGAGAGCGAACTCAGGTGGTTCGACCAGCATCTCGCGCCGAACCTGAGCAATCCTTCCTGATTCCTTCAACCCGGTACATGTTCAGGCTCTCGCTCTGACACTGCGACCCGACCGCCAGTAGATATCCGTCAGACGCTGGGCTAATCACCAGACAGATCTCTCCCGGATGAATGGGGGGCATTACAGGTATATCTGCCTCCTAATGATAGTCGACGATTAGTGTCAAACGTTATGTATGTCTGTCGCTCATATCTACGTATGCGAGGATGGCCTCTGGGATTTTCTTATCTTTGATTCCCATGACAATCTCCTTTCCTACGTGAACCATGTCCCCTCCACGCTCAGGTTACACTTTCAGGGCCTTCTTCTTGGGCGCGCTCTGCGCCGCTATTCTCGCCGCGGGTGCTCCCTATTGCAACATGGTCCTGCGCGGCTCGTATATGACCCAGGATTTTTCCACTCCTGGGGCGCTCTTCCTGTTTTTCTTTTTGGTCGGCGTATTCAACGCTTTATACAAATGCGCCTTCCCCAGTGGCGGCCTCGCCCGCGCCGAGCTGCTTCTGATCTACAGCATGATGCTCATCGCCTCGGCGATTACCACCTGCGGCCTCTCTGAATACCTCTTGCCGGTCATGGGGTCCTGGCTCTACTTCGCCACGCCGGAAAACCGCTGGGACGACCTGTTCCATCCCTACATCCGCGACTTCTTGGTCCCCGACGACGCGCGCGCTATCAAACACTTCTACGAGGGCCTGCCCACGGGCGCGCCAATTCCCTGGGACGCTTGGCTGTTCCCCTTGCTCGGGTGGAGCGCCCTTATTGTCGCCGTTTACTTCGCCATGATCTGCGTGGCCGTCGTTCTCCGCCGCCAGTGGATCGAGCGCGAAAAGCTCATCTATCCGCTGGCGCAACTGCCGCTCGACATGGTGCGCCAAAGTGACGAGAGCCGGCTGCCGCCGTTTTTCAAAAGCGCGAGCTTGTGGATAGGCTTTGCCATTCCCTGCCTCATCTCTTCGACCAATGCCTTCCACAACTACTTCCACGTCTTTCCGCAAATCCAGCTTTCCTCGGGCATTGGCCTTTTCCGCGACACCGTGCATTTGCCCGTGGTGCTCAGTTTTCCGGTTCTCGGCTTTGCCTATCTGATTAACCTTGAGATCGCCTTCAGCCTGTGGTTTTGCAATGTGCTGGTCAATGTGCAAAAGGGACTCTACGGCGTGCTCGGCGTCACCTCTGGCGAGGCGCTAGACACTTTTAGCGTCAATCCACCGGCGATTGCCCATCAGGAAATGGGGGCGCTGATCGCGCTAGTCGCTCTTACGCTGTGGGTGGGGCGCGGACACCTCAAGGACGTGTGCCGCAAGGCGTTTTTCAATGCCGCGGATGTCGATGACTCCGACGAGATTCTTTCCTACCGCGTCGCAGTCTGCGGCGCGCTGGCGAGCTTGGGTTTTGCCGGGGGTTGGCTCTATCTGAGCGGCATGCCGCCGCTGGTCGCCCTGCTCTTCCTGCTCAGCGCCTTTGCCATTTTCGTGGCGCTGACCCGCATTGTCGCCGAAAGTGGAGTGCCCGAAGCGCGCACGCCGATGATGCCGCAGAGCTTTGTCGCCACGGGGATTGGCACGACCGCGGTCGGCGAAACCGGCATTACCGCTCTTGGCTTTTCCTTTACTTGGGCCACTGAACTGCGCGTCGTGGTAATGGCCTCGGCCGCCCACGCCCTCAAGCTGCTCGACGGCCAGCAGGGACGCCACCGCCCCTTCTTCTGGGCGCTGATGCTCGCGGTGCTGGTCAGCATGGTTAGTTCGATGTGGGCAATCCTCGATTTGTCCTACCGCTACGGCGGCATCAATCTCAACCGCTGGTTTTTTGGCGGCGGTGCCCGCGCCCCTTTTGAGAGTTTCGTCGCCCGCCTCTTGCTCAATCCCACTGGGCCTAGCTGGGAGGGCTGGTTTTCTACGGGGGTTGGCGCGACGATCATGGGCGGCCTGATGCTGGCCCGGCACTACCTGACGTGGTGGCCCGTGCATCCCATTGGCTTCCCCATCGCCGGCCTCTGGCTGATGAGTCACTCTTGGTTTTCGATCTTTTTGGCGTGGCTTTGCAAGGCCATCGTGCTCAAGTACTGGGGACCGCGCGGTTTCCGCGCCGTTCGCCCGTTCTTCATGGGGGCGATCCTCGGCCAGTTTGCCAGCGCTGGGGTCTGGCTGGTCATCGACGCCTGTACCGGCATGACCGATAACCGCATCTTTAGCTGGTGATTGTCAGGGCGTTCCCAGCGATTTTCCCAGCCTACTTGTAGCGCTTCATCTCGCCGCTTTTCAGCCGGCCCCAGTAATCTTGCAGACACGCTTTGATCTGCGGGCTGAGTATGATGCCACCGATGATGTTGGGGAAGGCCATGCTCAAGATGAGCATATCCGTAAAGTCGAGCACGTTTTTGAGCGTGACGACCGAGCCGAAGACGACGAAGACGACGAAAATGACCCGGAAGATTAGATTGAAGCGACTGCCAAATAGGTATTCCCACGCTCGCTCCCCGTAGTACGACCATGAGATCATGGTTGAGTAGGCAAAGAGCATGACGCCAATGGCGAGGACGTAGCGGGCGCCGGGCAGGAACGAATCAAAGGCCGCAGAGGTCATTTTGGCCCCGACGATAAAGCCTTCACTCGCTTGGAACTGAGGATCGGTGT
>JAPPEF010000304.1 GCA_028875335.1 Gemmatimonadota bacterium | reverse complement strand
CCAAGGGTTGCCCTCGTCTCCCCCGACGCGAAACTCCCCGCGGCTGTGCGCCGGCACAATCGACAGGACGAGTAGGAAACACGAAGCAATGATGTGCTGCATGGCACTTTTTCCTTGATATGCTTGTAATATAAAGAAAGAAGCGGGCGGTTTAGCAAGTTTATATATATGCATGGCGAGTCGCGTTTAACTTGATTTATGGCTGTACTTTGATTGTTTTATGCAGCAAATGGCACGGAGGATGGACATGAAAGCGCATTATGCCGCGGCCGGCCTTGTCTTAGTGCTCTGGCTGCCGAGCGGAAGTTTGGCTCTCGACGCGGTTTCGATTGGGGAGGGTGGCGACTTGGACTGGCAGGGTGAAGGCGACGCAGTCGTGACCACCATTGACGCTGAACACCGCTCGCCCTTAGACCCCAACGACCTGCTGGAGGGCAACGCGCCTGGCGATTTAATCGAATTCGCCCGCGATGACTTTCCCCACAGCATCCTGCCCCTGCGCATTGCTGAGGGGGTGAACGTGGCCGTCGGCACTATCGAACGCGGCGGCGATATAGATTCGCCCAATGTCTTCGACTTCAGCGGCACGTTCAAGCCGCTCGACTTGGAGATGATGCTAAAGGAACTGCTCTCGGACGATCCGGGCGGCGAATTGTTGGCCTTTGAGCGCAAGAATCAGAATTCCCTCGGCATCCTAGTGCTGCTCAATTTAGGGGCGCGCTTCGGGGTGGAGCGCATCCGCATCTATCCGCGCAACACAGTTGTGCCCTCGCCCTCGACTCCCTTCCAAAACGACTACCTGCGGGCGTATGAGCTTTTTACCAACGACGGCCTGAACCTGACCAGCGAGGACACGCCTATCTGGAGGCCGCTGATCGCCGAGACCGACAACCAAGTCGCGGTTATCGACGTGCCGCTCGACCCGCCGCGCTACGTTCAGCACCTGCGCTTGCGGGCGACTTCGCCGGTAGATTTTGAGATCGATGAGATCGAGGTTTTCGGCAAGGGCTTCCTCTCGCGGGCCCAGTACGTATCGGACATTTTCGACGCTGGGCAACCAGCCGTGTGGGGCACCTTGCGCTGGGTGGAAGAGGTGTTGGGCGATCCGCGTTTTTCCAGCGCGCAGATCCGTACGCGCACGGGCACGGACACGTCGCCTTTTGTGTACACCCGCCGGTTGCGCGGCAAGCAAGACGCCGAGGACATTCCTTTTTCGCTGGAAAATCCCGGGGAAGAAATGGGCCTAGCCGAGTATCGGAAATTTCCCCAAAAGGCGGGTCAGACGCCCATTACCGATGCCGCAGGCCGCGAGTGGATGGCCGGGGCCGTGACCGACGACCTGATCAACTGGAGTCCCTTTAGCACGCCTTATCCGGCGGACGCGGCCAATGGCCCGGGCCGGCCCATTGTCTCGCCCAGCCCGCGCCGCTACATGCAGTTTGAGGTGGTTTTTAATAGCAGTGACCTAGAGGCCGCGCGAGTGATCAAGTCGCTGAGCTTCGACTTGTTGACGCCGCCGTTTGCCGACGCCTTGGTAGGCGAGGTTTTTCCGCGCGAGGTACAGGTGTCTGAGGAAGTGCCCTTTACCTTTGCCATGCGCGCTGCTATGGGCACGGACGGCCTGCGCGGCTTCGACACCATTGAGATCGACACGCCAGCGCGAGTGTCGAGCATCGACGCGGTGCAGATTATTGATGGTGCAGGCGCGGTCGTGGCCGAGCACCAATTCGACAGCCTCGACGCGGCCAGCGGGGAGTTCGCCATTGCCGAGGTTGCCGACGACCGCTTTGCCGTGCGCTTCCCCGTGGTGACCGACGACCAGACTCAGGTGCACATCCGTTTCCAAACCAATGTGCTGACGTACAGTACCAATTTCACCGCGGCGGCGCGGCTCACGACCGAGCCGGGTGCCGCCCAAGTCATCGACCCAGGCAATGTGGCTTTTTTGGGCGAAGGCGATGAGGACGCCTTTTCCGGTACCACAGTACTCAGCCCATCCGTATTGGCCGAAGGACAGCTCTTGGGCGAAGTGGAGGCTGGGCCCAACCCCTTTACTCCCAATGGCGACGGCATCAACGACGAGGCGATCATCTACTACAACCTGCTGGCGCTGAGCACTCCGCGGCCGGTCGAAGTCGCGCTCTACGACTTGAGCGGTCAGCGCGTGCGCGTCCTCTTCGCCGGTGAAGAGGCAAATGGCCGCTACACAGACAAGGTGTGGAACGGCCGCGACGACCAAGGCCAGCTAGTTCCCCCGGGCCTGTACGTGGCTCGTGTCTTTGTCTCCGGGGATTCGGGTGACGCCGAGCAGAGCCGCGTCGTAGCTGTCGCGTACTAACGCACCAATCTCTCCAACCGATTTTGCACGGCGAGCAGCGCATGCCCGAAAACGGCCCAGCGGCTCGCGATGTGCATAGATAAGTCGCTGGATCAACCACCGAAAATTTGTTCGATCTGGGCTTCCATTTCCCGCCGCGCCACCTTTTCTATGCAATGGGCGCGCTGGTTGCGGCTAAAGGCCGCGAATTGGGCGTCCGCGTCGGCTTGGCGTCCGGTGCGTTGGTAGAGGTGCCCAAGGAACAGATGGGCTTGGTAGTCGCGTGGAGCGATCTGGAGCAAATGCTCAAACAGGGGCACGGCTTCTGCATAGCGCCCTTGGCGGGCATAGAGCATACCCAAGCTCCAGTGGGGATGCGCGGCCTTGGAATCGAGCGCGCTGGCGTGGCGCAAGAGCTTTTCGGCCTCCGCTAGTTGGTCTGTCTGCCCGAGGGCCATGCCCGTCCCTTGTTCGAGTTGGATGAGCAAGTCGGCGAGGCGGGCTGGGTACTCGGGCACGTGCGGTTCGCGCTGCATTAGCTGCTCAAACTCGGCGATGGCCTCGCGGTTCTGTCCCTGCGCCGCGTACAGGCGGGCCAGTTGATAGCGCACCAGCGTCGAGTCTGGGTTCAGTTCGAGCGTGCGGCTATAAGCTCGGGTGGCGCGCTGGGGTTGGTCCGTCATTAGGAGGGCATAGCCGAGGCCGCCGTGCGCGGCCGCCCAATTGGGCCGCGCCGCTGCGACCTTGGAGTACGCGGCTGCGGCCTCGTCGTAGCGCCGAGCGAGTAGTGCGGTGTGGCCAAGGAGAAAGCGCACGTCCACGTCGTTAGGCTGCGTTTTAAGGTAGTGTCGATAGAGGTCGATGGCCTTGCCGTAGCGCTCGGCCTCGCCGTGGAGCGCCGCGAGCGCGAGGAGTGGTTCGGCGAAGGTAGGGTCGCGGTCAATGGCGCGGCGGTAGTGGCGAGCGGCGTGGGCCGGCATGTCCCGTTCTTCGTACGCGTAGCCGAGATAGTAGTGCTCGTGGGCATTGCCCTCTCGGTCCATCGCGCCCGTGGCCACATTGCAAAAGATCAAGAGTGCAGCAACGGCGGCGAGCGCGGGCCAAGGCCGGTGCCACAAGACGCGCACCCCATAAGCCGCAAACAGCAACAGCACGGGCACGGTCGGTAGGCGATAGCGCCCGGTGACGAAAAACAGGACCACGGAAAGCGCATAGCAGGCCACGAAGAGCGCTAGCAAGCGCCCCTCAGGAGGTTCGGGGGGGCGCAGAAAGGCGAAAAGTCCCAAGAGCGCCAGCGGGGCGATCAAACCAAAGGGAAACGCCAGCCCCTTTTTCCACAGCAGGATCGACAAAAGTGAGGAGTCGTTGCGGGCGAAGTAGAGGTCGCGGTTGCGCGGGATTTCGTCGCCGCGCAGAAATAGGTAGCCCTTGTAGGCCAGCAAGCTCAAGAAATCGAGCGGCTCGGAGGTTATGTATTGCCAAGATTGGGCAAAAAAATAGCGCGACTTGGCCGAGGGCTGCTCAATGCCGGCGCGGCGCTCGGGCATTTCCACCAACTCGACCCAATCCCGTCCTGGGCGGATGTGGGTCGTTTGCTCGTAGTCGGCGTTGTTGCCGATGTAAAAGTTGATGCCTGCGTTGTGCGAGATGAGCACTAGATCGCCGCCAACCGCCCAGTTGCGGTACGCGACCGGCGCGATGACCAGCGTGCAGCCCAAGAGCAGAAAAGCTGCCGGGCGCAGCAGCCGCTGTCGCCAGTAGAGATAGCCCAACAGCACGGGCGCAAAGAGCAGCACGTTGGCCACGGCGAGCGCGGACAGGCCCAGCAGCACACCGGCGGCTAGCCAGCGCGCCCAACCGCCTTCGCCGATTACGAGCAGCAGCACGAGCAAGTTGAAGCAGCAGGCCAGCAGGGTTGGCAGCAATTCGCCACCAAAGTAGATGAGGGGACCGTACAACGCCGCGGCAAAACCCGCGCCGAGTCCAATCCCCGCGCCAAAGACCCGGTACCCCAACAGGCAGATGAGAACGCAGACGAGTGCGCCGATGACGGCTTGGATGAGTCGCGGCAGGTAGAGGTCGTCCCCGGCAAGGGCAAAGAGGACGCCGAGGAGCACGGGGTAGAGCGGCGGTTGCCAGAAGGGCGCGGGCCGACCCGCAAAGGAGACGTCGCTGAAGTAGCGAGCTTCCTCGGCATAGGTGCGGGCATCGACGACGGGCGCGGTGAAAAGCGGGCTGGCGCGTATTTCGTGGAGGTAGTACAGGCGCGCTGAGAGGGCGAGCGCAAAGACGGCCACCCCCATTAACATCCAGCGTCTAGCCATGTAGCAATTCTACATCATTCATAACTACTGTTACGCATCCAGGTAGGGGGCGGTTTCAAACCGCCCCCTACTGCAAGCCCGCGTAGATCGAAATAAAGATCTGATTGATAATCACCGCGTCCTCGCCCCGGGGCTGGCGGCGGTCGATTTTCATACCCGCATGGGTCGTGACCTTGTAGCCGAGATAATCGGAGATATTGGACAACTGCAAGGCCCAGACTAGGCCGTTGAAGTCGTTGGAGTCGCGCTTCATGTCGTTGAGGAAGGTCATCTCCAGCCCGCTCAGCAGGGTTGTGTGGCTGAGCAGGGGAAAGCCGAGGACAAAGCCACCGATTTCGGCCAGTTCAGTGCGCTCGTCGGCCGAAATCAGGTCGCGGCTCTGGCGGCGGTACTCGCTTTTCCAGCGCGGCTCCAGCCACAGGTGCCCAAAGTCGAAGCGGTAGCTGATTTTGTTGATTAGGCCAAAGAAAAAGTCGCGCGCGCGCAGACCCGACAGTGCGCGCTCGTTCTCGCTGAGCCGCTGGTGGTACAGGTCGTATTTGAGGTAATTGGCCGTCAGCAGGCCGCCCAGCTTGTAGTCGTGGCCGATCCACAGGCTGTTGATCCAGGCGTCGCGAGCGATGAGGGGATCCTCGACTTTGGTCGGTTCGCCGGTGCGGATATTGGCGTTGGGCAGCCACTGCAAGAGGTCGTCGGGAATGTCGTCGGTGGTGGATTTGAGCATCTCGAAGACGCGGAAGCGGCCCCAAGAGGGGGTGTCGCGGTCGAGGGTCAGCAAGACGTAATTAGCGTGGTTTTTCTGGTTGGAAGAAATGAGGCCCTCGCGCAAGACGCCGACCATCAGCCGCAACTCTGGGGTGAAGTGGACGCCGCCGTAGGCATTGTACCCTCGGTGATCTTTCTTGTAGGGGTAGTCGGGCAACTCGTCGTTTTCAAAGCGATCGACCCACAAGTTGTTGTTCAGGTCGATGCCGAAGAGGAATTCGGGCCGATCGACATTGTGGCGCAGGAACGGCTCCTCGTAGTCTGGGATGAGGTTGCTCAAGAAGCGGTTGTCGTTCTGGTTGAAATCCGAGATAAAGTCGTTGTTCTCATCCCAGCCGGGGAAGACGCTCGGATCGCCGACCTGCCAGTCTTTGCGCACGGTGTCGGGAAATTCGTCTTGGTCGTCGTTGTCCTCGACTAGTTCGACGACGTGGATGCGTTCGTCCTCGTAGTCGATAAAGCCATCGCCTTGGGCGGTAAACGTGCGGGTGGAGTAGCGAGGATCCATGCTGTATGCCTCGCCAAAGAAGAAGAAGGGAAACGCGACCCGCGAGAGGTTCATCATCCACGCGGCCGCGGCGCGGTCGCCGCGGATGCCCGAGAAGGTGGTGTGGGTTTTGGCTACGACATTGGGATACTTGGTGTAATTGTAGCTGAAGTCGTATTCGCCGTAGAAGTCGAAGCCGAGGACCCGTTGCAGCTCTAGAGTTCCTCCCCAGATCTGGGTGGAGGTCGGCAGGCCATAGTCGAAACTGACGATCTGCAAGTTGGTGTTGTCTTGGACGTTGCCCTCGGCTTGGGCGACTAGCAAGAGTACGGATTCGCCGCTGAAGTTGAGCTGGCTATCGGAGGTGACCCAGACCTGATAGTCATTGCCTAGCACGAGGCGGAACTCGACCTTTTTGATTTCTTCTTTGGTGCCCGAGGCGCGGTTGACAAAGGCCGGGCTGTCAAAGTCGTAGCGCAGGCGGATCTCCTCGACGCCATCGGCCGAGAGAAAGCCCTCTCCCACGAGGCCGCCCTCGATGATCGGCTCAAAGCGAATGGCCTTGCCGTTGTCTTGCGTGCCGTCGAGATAGGTGATGATGATGTCCGAACCGGCGCTGAAGAAGGCCGCGCCGCCGACGCCGTCCTCGGGGCTGTCGTCGCGCAAGACGATCTCGATGATCGAGACGGTCTGGTTCTGATCGACTGTAAGCTCGCCGGTGAAGGGGTTGCCGGTAAAGCCATCGATGAGGGTGTTGGACTGATGGGCGTTGACCATGGTCAGCCCTATGGTGGCGAAATCGCCCACCTGCACGGTGGTGCGGCTGCCGAACATGGAGGTGGCGTTGGAGACCAAACTCTCTTGATCGTTGGTTGATGCGCCACCGGGGCGGCTGATGCGGGAGTAGATCAGGGTGCCTTGGTATTTGTCGGCTGCGTAGTCGAATTGAATGCCATCCCAGCGCGGCTTGGAGAAGGTCATCGGCGTCAGAGTCGAGCGAATTTTGGTGCCGGCCGTCAGGGCATAGTGGTGCTGGCCCTTGGAGTCGGCCGAGATGACCAAGCCGCTAAACCATCCCTCGAACTTTCCAGACTTCAGCACGGAAGAGCCAAACTGCCGCGGCTGGGTCTGCGAGTTGTTGAAAATCAGCCAGCCCCGGGTAATGAGGTTGCCGTAGAGGTCGTAGTAGTAATCGCCCTCGCGGATGGCGCTGACGTAGCGCTGGTAGTGATCGCGGGCGTAGTTGGAGTATTCCCACTGCCGCCACTGGTATTCGTTAAAAAGCTCCTGCGGCACGTACCACCTGCGCTTGGCTGGATCGAGGGCACCAAACAGGACGCCGGGCCCCTGTGGCTCAAAGGAAACCACCCCACCCCTTTTGACCGTGCCGGTACGAGCGCCGTATTCCTGGGCTTCGGCAGCAGCGCTCCCTAGCCACAGAATGGCTATTGCCGTCCAGAATATCCATCTCCGGTTCACCTTGCAATCCCTCCTCAGTAGATGTACATGGTGCGTCAATGATAATCGGCCCCAGGCGTTCCAGCAATAACTAGTAGGCCACGGCAATAATCCGCGCTTGGGTCGTCGGCTGCCCTGTGGCGTCGGCGTCGAGTTGGACTTGGCACAGATACAGCCCAGGCGGCGCTTGACGGCCGTGGTCATCGACGCCATCCCAACGCACGGTGGTGCGACCGCTCAGCACCATCTCTTCGCGCTGCCAAACCTGTCGCCCATCGAGCGTGTAAATTCGCACTTGGAGGCGACGGCTGGAAGTGAGCTTGAAGATATCCAGCGAGATTTCAGCCGCGTCGTTGATCCCGTCGCCGTTGGGGGTAAAGGGGTTGGGCCCGACTGAGAGGCCATGGACGAGGTCGCTATCGATGGGGACGCTGATTGCGAGCGTGTTGCTGGCGACGCTTTCGTCGGCGTTGCCCGCTTCAACGGCCTGCCATGCCTCCTCGGCGTCGGCGCTTGCTGCATGGCGGACGAACAGGCGCAATGTGGTGCCGTTGAGAAAGACCGGTGCTGAAAGGCGCAAGC
>JAPPEF010000280.1 GCA_028875335.1 Gemmatimonadota bacterium | reverse complement strand
TCCCGCGCCCAGCTTCCGGAGGGATGGCTCGAGTCAGCGACGGGTGCGGGTGTACGCATTGTTTCGGGAGCTTCGGAGGGCACTGGGTTGGTGGATGCTGTCGCGGACCACTTCACCCAAGCTCTCGCAGGTGCCCTCAGCGACGCTTTCGCGTTGGCCGCCGCGGTCGCGGCCCTCTCGCTGGTTGCGACGTTGTTCCTCCCCCGGCGGACGGGGAATTAGAAAAGATATGGGCGCGGTGGCAGTCATTGGCTCGGCGACGATTGACCGCGTAGTGCAAGGCGGCGTGGTCGCGTACAAACGCGGGGGAGTGGTCGCGTATGCTGGGCTGACTTTTGCCGAGTTGGGCGTGGAGACGCGGGTGTTGACTAATGTCGCTGCGGCCGACCGGGCGATGCTAGCGGTTTTGCAGCAACGAGGTATTGAAGTCTATGTGGGAGAGAGCGCGGCGACGACCTGTTTTGTCAACTACGTGGATGGCGACGCGCGGCGGCAGGAGTTGCTCGCTTGCGCCGCGCCGATTGCCGCAGCGCAACTCGGACCGGTGCTCGTCGGCGTGGAGCACGTGTATTTAGGGCCGCTGCATCCGCGTGATCTGGCCGAGGATGTGCTGACGGCGATAGACGGCGTGGTGAGTTTGGACATCCAAGGCTATGTGCGGCGGATTGAGGGGACGCAGGTGTACCAAGGGGTTGCTAGCGGTCTGTATCCCGCTCTGCAATCCGCGGACTACGTCAAAACTTCCAACGATGAATTAGAACTCGTGCTCGCCGATTGCGGCCTGACGCTGGATCAGTTAATGCGCGATTGCCCGGTGACAGAGTGGGTCGTCACCGAAGGCTCGCACGGTGGCTGGGTCGCCAGTCGGGAGGGGCAGCGGACGAAGTTTGCGTCGGCTCCAGTGGCGACGGTGGTTGATCCCACGGGGGCCGGGGATGTGTTTTTCGCTGCGTATTTGGCGCATCGCTTGCATCGGGGGGTGGGGGTTGCTACGGCCGCTCAGCACGCTGCGGCATTGGCTGCACGTCAAGTGGAGGGTGGGTTTATTGATGCGGCGACGTTGCGTTTGGAGAAGGGGTGAAGTTTATTCTGCTCGGACGCAGTTCGCATTTGCGGATTCTGGTCGTCATTCACGGTTGTCGAGAAGACGATACAGAGATCAGAATTATTTCAGCTCGCAAGGCCAACAAGAACGAATAGGGACAGATGACTAGGCGCAAACTGCCCATCGGCATTCAGACCTTCCGCGAGATCCGCGAGGACCACTGCTACTACGTCGATAAGACTGCCTACATGGGGCGATTGGTTGATGAGGGCAAGCACTACTTTCTGTCGCGGCCTCGTCGCTTTGGCAAGAGCCTGTTTCTCGACACGCTGAAGGAGTTGTTCGAGGGCAACGAGCCGTTGTTCGAGGGGTTGGCCATTCACGAGCGATGGGACTGGTCGGTGCGCCATCCGGTGCTGCGGCTCGACTTTAGCCGGGGGAACTTTAAGGAGCCGGGCCAACTACACGAGGACGTGATGGCGCAACTGGACGCTATCGAAAGGCGGGCGGGCGTTGGTTCGGACTACGCTGGGGCACCGGCGCGCTTCAGCCATCTACTGGAAGCGTTGCACGAGCGCAGCGGCCAGCGGGTGGCGGTGCTGATTGACGAGTACGACAAGCCGATTCTCGACGCGCTGGAGGTACCGGAGGTGGCGCGGGGCAACCGCGACTACCTACGCGGGCTGTATTCGACGATCAAGTTTGACGACGCGCACATCGCCTTCAGCTTCCTCACCGGCGTAAGCAAGTTCTCCAAGGTCAGCTTGTTCTCCGGCCTCAACAATCTTATCGACATCACCTTGGACCCGCACTACTCGGCCATTTGCGGCTATACCGAGACGGACTTAGATGCGGTGTTTGCCCCGGAACTGCCCGGTTTGGACCGGGATGAAATACGCACGTGGTACAACGGCTACAACTGGCTGGGCGAAGAGGCGGTGTACAATCCGTTTGATGTCCTGCTGCTGTTTCGTCGCCGCGCCTTTGCTGCCTACTGGTTTGAGACAGGTACTCCGACGTTTCTGCTCGAAACATTGCTGGCGCGAGGGATCAGTGCCCTTTCCTTGGACGACATGCTCGGCAGCGAGGAGTTGCTATCGGCGTTTGACGTGGATCACATTGCGACCGAGGCCCTGCTGTTTCAGACCGGCTACCTGACCATTCGCCGCACTGAGTTGCGCGGAGGGCGAATGTACTACCGGCTGGGCTATCCCAATCGGGAGGTGCAGCAAAGCCTGAACGAGAGCCTGCTGAACCACCTGACGGGTAATCCCTCACGTCAGGCCGAGTACAGTGCCCGGCTATACGACCTGCTGCTGGTCAACGACTTCGATAGCTTGAAAACGCTGTTCGCGTCGTTCTTTGCCAGCATTCCATATCAGTGGCACACCAACAACGAGATTGCAAACTACGAGGGCTATTACGCCAGCGTGTTTTACTCGTACTTTGCGTCGCTGGGGCTGGCAATCACGGTGGAGGACAGCAGCCAAGCGGGTGGCTTGGACATGGCGGTGGAGTTCAATAAGAACCTGTACCTGTTTGAGTTCAAGGTGGTGGAGCAGGTGGCGACGGGGGCGGCGTTGGGGCAGTTGCAGGCGCGGGACTATGCGGCTAAGTATCGCGGTCGCGGCGCGGCGATATACCTAATTGGGGTGGAGTTCAGTCGGGAGACGCGCAATGTGGCGGCTTTTGAGGTGGAGCGGGCGTGAGGCATAAATGGTGCATAAAGGTACCCGTAGAGCAAAAGGGATAATTCTATCGAATTGCGGTATAAACTGATTGACTAAAGCTGGTTTCAAAACTCTCATAGGGGTACGGTTGAATATCTGCGTGGATTAGGTGTATTTTTGGCCATCGAAAGGGAGCGGTGCGAAGTTCCTCACGCATCACAGAATAAGGATGGATAGCATGGAGTTTTGGGCAGAATGGATCGGCTATCTCGTTTGGCCCATCATTGGTGTCTGCTACTTGCTTTATCGATGGGGACGTCGATTCTTCTACTGGTGCGGCCTAGGCCTAGCTCATAAATGGCATCAAGCCAGACTCTACATCAGCGCCAAAATTATCTATTTCCTCATATCCGCCAACTCTGTCTGCGGGTTGATGCCGTCGATGATCGTAAAGTGGTCGTGAAGGTTAAAGTGATCGCGGGTGTAGAGTTCGATATAGGCGGCCCGGTTGCAATACTGCACGAGGCTGCCAAAGATCTGGTACGATTATGTAGGGGACTGGATAGTGATGAGGAATGGCAGCGGTGGAAGGCTAGCCGTCGTTTTGAGCGAGGTTAGCATAGGTCCAATCCGTATTGCTTGCTTCAACGGAGAAATTCTATTGAATCGCCTCATAATCGCTCGGCCATCAAGAGGGTTGGGCGCGTCACTGCACGCGCAAGGGGCTCGTCGTGGGTTTCGGCACGAGAGTTTTTGTGCCTACCGAAATAGTGGCGGGCCTCGTGCTGCTACACGGATAGCGAGGGCCGCCGTTTGTGGGCCGTTCCCCTACGCGGCGACTGGCTTCTTGGACTGGCAAGGGAGAGGGCGGCAAGGGCTTCCTTTGCTTCGTCTTGGGCTTGCCGTGCGGCTGCGTACGCCTCATGTTCGGCACGGCATGGAGGTGCGGAGGGATCGGGTGCGGCACACGCGCAAAGAGCGGCCAGCATAACGGCGACGGCCAGGCGAATCACGCTTCGAGTTCCTTTCATAGGGGCTTCCTATTGCGGCATTTTTTTGCATGCTGATTGCCGCTTTTTGCTAAACGACGTAGAGTTTAGCACTCGGGACCACTCATTCCTGTACACGCCGTAGCCCGCTACCTGAATACCGCCTATCAGGCCGCATTAACTATCCGCCTGAGATCGTCAAATAGCCGTCGACAGTGAGCGCACCGTGCCTTCGCACTGTCCACATCAATCCGTTTCAGCAGGTCGCTCGCGTGTCTGATCTTGTTGTAACGTCCCTTCTGCGTAGCCTTCGTCGCCTCGAGCAAGGAACGTTCAATGTCAGCCTTGGGCACACCTTCAAGGTTCGTCGTCGGCAATTCCTGCGCTCTGAAGCGTTGCCCGTAGTATTGGCTCAGAGCCGCCGCGTCAGCGACAATCCAAGTTTCCATCGTCTGTACCATGAGGTGAACGGTCTCTTCGCGGGTGAAGTTCATATTCCACCCGTCCCGATCTCGCAGGTGGCGTCGAGCCGGGTTTTTCACCGGCCCTTCAGCGTCCACCAGCAAGACATTCACCACATCGTTCCTACTGTTGACGGCGTCTCGAAAGCGTTGGAATGCCTCATTGCGTGGCCCACAACAGACCAACTTCCAAGGTAACGCCTTATTTCTGGCCGCTTCCTTGAGCGGCTGAAGAAACGTGTCCATCCCTTGGCGAAGAGCAGCTCGATTTTCTTTACCGTCCCCTCCACCTTCCATGTAGATGGCGATACCGCTCACGGATTGGCCCCAAGCTCTCCCATTCGCCACAGGTCGCCGAGTCGATAATCGTCCAGCCAACTAGCGAGTTTTTCGGGATCGAGGCGGCGCAACACGGTGCCAGCCCCTGGCCGCTCGCAGGCGACGATGGCGGCCGGCTGATTGGTCAGTGCCGACACAAGGGCGTCGGAATGCGTCGTTACTACAAGCTGCATCCGTTGGGAGGCTTCAACGAGCAGGTCGGCGAGTAGCGCAACGGCATCGGGATGCAATCCGCGCTCTGGCTCCTCTATACAAGCCAACGACGGCGGTAATGGGGACAGAAGGGTCGCCAGCAGCGCGATGAATCGGATGGTGCCGTCGGAAAGCCGAGTAGCGGGGATCGGCGTACGGAAGCCGGATTCGTGCAGGTAGAACTGTACGGTGCCACCTGAGATCGCAGTTGACATGCGTTCAAATCGGGGAAAGAAGCGCTTTAGATGCTCGTTGAATATCGGGCCGGACTGGTGCTCGATCTGGTTGAGTACCAGCGCAAGATTGCTGAAATCGGGAAATAGCCAATGCTCCAGAAGATCGGCGCGTTGCGGCTGTCGCAGTGCGCTGTAACGGCCAAACGTCCACTCCCGGAATGTCTGTATGAACTGAAAACGATCCCCGAGCCAATGGAGTTCTGGATAGAGATCCCGATCCTTGCGCTGGGAAAGAACGGATTGATCGAGAGAGAGTTCGGCCGACTGTAACGTTCTCACTTCGGTCTGTTCGCCCGGTGTCCGCACGCGAATATTGATCGGGTGCCCTTGCTGGAATGTGTAGTAAAAGTATGGCTTGGCTCTTGGCTGAGTCACTTCCTCGACAGCCTCGTCAGTGATATTGACCTGGAGGCCGATAGTGGTAAACGACAGACGATACCTTAGATGATGCGGTATCGGTGGCATGCTTATCGTAAACGGCTCTGTCTCGACTTCTATGGTAGCAGGGTTTGGTAGGTAATCGCCTTTCCACACCCACTCCGACGCGCCGCCCCCGTCCCGGATTGCAGCAGCAAAGTCCGTCGGCGTGGCACGCAGAAGTTCCAAAACCTCGATAAAGTTTGTTTTTCCCGAGGCGTTCGGACCGATAAGGACGTTCAATGGTTGCAATTCAAAGAAGTCCATATCGGGAGGAAACGACAGCAGACCGCCCATGCGAAGGCGTTGGATGAATTGCATCGAATTGGCCTTCCTTAAACGGTGCTAGGTCGTGATTACAAAGGTCAGATCGAAGTAAGTTTCAGCACTCGGCACCGCGAACCTCGCCGCCGAAGTGCTGCATGCGCTCGTCGGTGTCGATCTGGCCGGCGTTGGCGGGTCGGTAGTGTAGCTGCAGGGCGCGGCGCATTTTTTGCGAGGGGTTGGTCGGGCTGCCGTGGTGGGTCATGCCGTGCCAGAGCAGACAACCGCCAGGGGCGAGGGGCACGACGACGTCGCGCTTGGTCTGGACGTCAGTGTCGCAGATCTGCCAGTCGCGGCGCTTGAAGTGATTGACCGGACCTTCGCGGTGCGTGCCGGGCAGGATGTGCAGGCAGCCGTTATTCGCATCGGCGTGGTCGAGGGCGATCCAGACGCCGATGATGGTGGTGCCCAAGGGATAGTTGAAATACGCGCAGTCTTGGTGCCAGGGTTTTTCTCGTCCCCTAGGCGGCTTGAGCAGGGCCATCTCTTGGAATAGAACGGGCGTGTCGTCCATCAGGCGGGCTAGGACGTCTAAGAGATCTGGGTCGGTGGCTAGGGGTTGGAAGCGCTCGTCCCAATCGACGAAATTCATCAGCTTGCGTACCGCACCGCGCCGCGCTGCGTCCGTCAGCTTTTGACCCTGCGCTGCGACTTCCAGTTGGACGCCGCGAAATTCGGGCTGCTTGCCGTCAATCAGGTCGTACACTGCATCGCCAGCGTCGGCGACTTGGGCGGGAGAAAACGCCTCTGCTATTACGAGGTAGCCCTGCTGGTGAAAGAAGGCTAGTTGCTCGGGGCCGATGTCGGCGATGCGGGCGACCTGCTGAGCCTCGGTGTCGTAGCGGTAGAGGTCGGGGGCATAGTCGGCGTGGACGCCGTCGTCGATGATGGGTTCGGCGCTGGTCATGTGTGTTCAGCCTTGTCTTTCTCGTCCGTTGGCTGGTCCCGGACCAAGATTGCCATGGGAATTAGCACGCAGTAGCCGACCACTAAGAGTACCGGTGCTAGGGTGAGGGAGAGAAAGCCCTCGGCCGGCGGGATGCGCAAAAACACATAGCCGAGTACGATTACAGCTAAGCCGACTATGGCCAAAGACCAGTTTTTGCGCGTAAAAGGCAGATCGCCGCGTGGGGCCATGGCGTGGCCTCCGCTTAGCGTGCCCGCTTTTCGCGGATGCGGGCGGCGCGACCTTTGCGACCGCGCAAGTAAAACAGGCGGGCGCGGCGCACCCGGCCCTCGCGCATGCGCTCGATCTTGGAAATGCGCGGCGAGTGCATGGGAAAGATGCGCTCGATGGCGATGCCCTGAGAGATTTTGCGCACGGTAAAAGTCTCTTGGATGCCGCTGCCTTTGCGCTGGATGACGGTTCCTTCGAAGATTTGGGTGCGCTCTTTGTCGCCCTCGATGACCCGCACGTGGATGCGCACGGTATCGCCAGCGCCGAATTCGGGAATATCGGTTTTGAGTTGGTCCGAGGTTAGTTCGCGCAGGATACTTGAGTCCATTGTATCACCTTGTTTGTTACGGGGCTTCTTCCAGCCCTTGCTTTCGCCAAGCGGCGATGAGCTGTTGTTCTTCTTCGTCGAGTTCGATCTGTTGCAGCAAGTCGGGTCGGCGCGCAAACGTGCGCCGCAGGGCTTGGCGTCGCCGCCAGTGCTCTATGCGCTCGTGATTGCCCGAAAGCAGCGCATCGGGGACGCGCTGGCCGCGGAATTCAACCGGCCGAGTGTACCAAGGGCAATCGAGTACGGCCTCTTGGAATGAGTCGTCCAAGGCCGAAGAAAAGTTGCCCAAAACATTGGGGATGAGCCGGGCCACTGCGTCGATGAGGACGAGGGCGGCCGGCTCGCCGCCGGTGAGCACGTAGTCGCCGATTGAAATTTCACGGTCGATAAGCTCGGTGCGGATCCGCTCATCGACTCCTTTGTAATGCCCGCACAGCAGCACCAATCGCTCCTCAAGCGCCAACTCGACGGCGACGGCTTGATTGAGCGGCTGGCCGTCGGCCGTCAGGTAAATGCAGCGTCCGGCCGCTAGGCCCCGCTCCTGCCAGAGTTGGTACACGGGCTCGGGCTTGAGGACCATGCCGCCGCCGCCGCCGTAAGGCGCATCGTCCACAGTGCGGTGTTTGTCGGTCGCACAATCGCGCGGATCGTGGGTCTCGACAGTCAACAGGCCTTGGGCGATGGCGCGGGCCATCATGCTAGTCGCCAACGGTGAGACGAAAAAATCTGGGAAGAGCGTTACAATGTCTATTTTCATGACTCGAATAACTCTTCAACGCCCTGCACGACGACCCGACCCGGCGCGATTTCCACGACAAAGTCG
>JAPPEF010000146.1 GCA_028875335.1 Gemmatimonadota bacterium | reverse complement strand
CCCAGCGCATCCATGGCAAAGCCGACGCAGATGGCGTTCTCGTCGCTGCGGATGACCTCTTGCAAGGTCCGGGTGGTCGGCTCCAGCGCCGGGCCGGCAATCGCGATGCCGTGGGAACAGAGGATGACCATGGACCACAGCGCGTTCTCGCGCACGGCCGAGCGCACCGGCTTGAACTGCTCAAGACCAAAATCGACGCCACCGCCCTCGCACACATCGCACTCATCGGTGGGCCGCACGAACTTTATGCTCCGCCCTTGCGCCCGGTCCATGGCCAGCCGGTTTTCCTCGCGGCCCAGACTCTGCACCAGTGCTTTGAGGCAGGCGGGAATGAGGGCTTGACCGACCCCGGTGGCGATTGCGCGGCGGCCGAGACAGCCGAGAGTGCCAGCGGCGACAGCTCGGACATATACCGACGGATCTTCGCGCAGGCGCGTTGCCACGGCCTGGAAAACCGCGTCGTTGAGGGGACTGGCATCGCCCAAGCCGTACACGCCGGCTTTGCGAATCCATTTGATGGGGGAATTCGCCGCTTCTAGCAAGGTGTCGGTAGCCTCTGCGCCAACGGCAACTAGGCCATAGGTGGCGGCCCGCCGCACGCTCTCCCGGTCGTTGTACAGAGCCTGACCGAGCAGCCGCACTGCCAGCGCCGGGTCGCCGATGGAGGCTAGTTTGTACGCTGCGCCAATGCGCGCTGGCTCGGCTTCTTCGCCTTTCGTGAGGAGCTGTGCAAATAAGCGGTTGGCCTCCACTTCCCGGTCCGCCGACGATAGGGCGGCGGCCTCGGGGCGCGGCGGCGGCGTTTGGCCCGTCTGCATCCAGTGGTGGTGATAGCGCCAGACCGAGGTGACGTCGTCGCTGGCTGCGGAGCGATCGATTTGGGTTAGCGGGTCCACGCCAAGGCCGTTCCACTGTACTTCGACTGGTGAACTATTGTCGCCGGAAGGATCCGTGGTGCGATAGATCCAGAAGCGCCACATGAAGCGCGGATTGTCTTGCCAAGTGCGCCAATCGTCGCGGCGGTGGTTGCCCCGGTGGAAGGTATTGTGCGAGTACAACACGACGCTGCCGGCGCGCAGCGGGGCCGCTTCAAAAGACTGCACCAGCGGCCACTTTAGGTTGGTGACCGCCTCCCGCAGGCGCACGTCATGTGCGGTGCGGCGATGGACAATATCGCTGGGGTCGTATTGCGAGTCAGGGCCGCTGACCATCTGGCCCTCCATGCCGCTGATATGGTAGGTGAAATCGAGGTGGTCGGCCCCGGCGAAATTGTCGTGGTTTTCTTCGTGGTTGAAGGTCCAGTAGTGGGAGTAGGGCACGGTCGCCGTTGGGCCCATGTCCTCGCGCACGGCCTGCGGATAGTACAGCATTTCGATTTGCACGGCTTGGTGGTGACGCTGTTTGCGGCTGTTGAACGGGCCGTTGTCGTCTTTGTGCCAGTGCTGGTCGCGGCCGCCGCTGGTGAAGGTCGCATTGTGGGTGAACGGCACAATGGCCCAGTTCTCGCCGACCAGTTGGTTGCAGGCCGCGACGACGCCGGGGGCGTTGATCACTTCGAGTACGTCTGGAATGAGTTCGGGCGTAACGCGCTCACTGCCGCCGACCGCCTGCTTTTCGCGCTGGTAGATTCGCTCGTGGACTGCGGCTGGAATGCCCAAGCTTTCCGGGGCTATGACGACTAGGCCTCGGCTGGCGAAGTTCTGTACTAGTTGTTCTGGCTCGCTGTAGGCTAGTTGGGCTGGGGCAGAAGAAAGCTCTTTCGCGGTCATGTCAATTTATTCACCTTCCTTTGCAGTTTCATCGAATCTAACCACGGGTTCTTTCCCATTCAATTCAGGAGTCATTATGGTGCCAAAGAAGACGCTCAGACAACGCATGCGAGACGGCGAAGTGCTAACCGCCCTGCGCGGTTCGCTGACCACGACCAAGGAAGAATTGGCCGATATATGGTCAACCGGTGAGTTCGACTACATCTGGATCGACAGCCAGCACACCCCCTTTAGCGAAGAGGAATTGGTCTCCTATTGCCGGGCGGCCGAAGAGTTGGATATTGACGTGCAATTGCGCATCCCCCACACTCGGCAGGCCTACATGGTCGGGCGCTATCTCGACTTGGGTCCCAGCGCGGTCTTGATCCCCGAGGTCATGGAGCCGGAGACCGTAGATGACGCCATTGCCTATGCCTATTACGGCCCCATTGGGCGGCGCAGTTGGGGCGGCGCGAATCGCCGCGGCCTGCATGGCTCGACTCAAGGGATAGACCGACGCGCCTATGCGGCGTGGTGGAATGACTACGTGATTTTGGCGATCCAAGTGGAATCCGTCGAAGCGGTGACCAATATTCGCAGATTGGCCAAGCCGGGCGTGAGCGTGGTCACGTTTGGGCCCAACGACCTTTCCTTCAGCTTGGAGGATCACCCGGACTATCCGCTGCGCACGGTCGATGACTGTATGCGCAATGTCGCCGCGCAATTGGCTGGTACTGGCATCAGTCTGGCCATGGGAACGGGTACTAGCCCCGAAGAACGCGACAAGTATCTGGAGATGGGGTTTACGCTTTTCCAAGGGGATGCGCCGAGCTAGCCTGTGGCTGCACTATTTTGGTGGCCGTATTTTAATCGTCTATTCTAAACCGACCATTCGGAGGATACGCTATGTACATTGGATCGCAATTTGGGGAACAGACCGACGAAGAAATGAGGGTCTTGTCGCAACTCGGCATCAAAAACGTCGATCAGACTCCTGCTGTGCCGTGGCGGGAGTGGAGCGCGGAGATGCTGCTGCAGATGAAGGAGCGGTGGGCCAAACACGACATCAGCATGGAGATGATTCACATCCCCTTGGGCTCGCGCAGCGCCTACCAAAACGAGGCCGGGGCGATCTTTCTCAAACCGAGCGACGAGCGCGACCGCCAGATCGACTGGATGAAAGAGACGGTGCGGATGGCGGGAGAGGCCGGCATCCGCGGTCTCAACTACAATATCACCATCTTGGGCCACCTGCGGACGCCCTCGAAGACGGGGCGCGGAGGGGCTACGGTATCGACCTTTGAGTTGGACAAATTGGACCAGTCGCTGGGCGAGTTCGAAGACGGCCCGGCCGATGAAGACGAAATGTGGGAGCGCATTGACCACTGGCTGCAGGAGATCATGCCCGTGGCCGAAGAGTACAAAGTCCAGATGGCCTGCCATCCGTCCGACCCGGGAATTGGCGTGGGCAATACGTACCGGGGTGTGGCGCGCCCCTTGGGGATGGTCGAGGGTTTCAAAAAGCTCATCGCGCTCTACGACAGTCCGTACAATGGCTTGAATTTCTGCCAGGGCTGCATGTCCGAGGCGCTGGCCAATCCGGCAGAGGAAATTTTCGCTGTCATTCGCTACTTCGGCGAGCGCAAGAAGATTTTCAACGTCCACTTCCGCAATATCAAAGGCGGCCTGGGAAACTTCGTCGAGGTGTTTCCCGACGAGGGAGACATCAACATGATCCGGGCGCTGAAGGTGTACAAGGAGGTGGGTTATGAGTACATGATTATGCCGGACCACGTTCCCGGGATCAGCGGCCCCGAGCCGGGCAAAGTCGGCTTTGCCTATACTTTTGGCTATATCCACGCGGCTTTGCAGGCAGTGGAGGAGTTATAGCGGCAGACGGTTTTCAGACTTTGAAATGATGAGCCTCGCAAGGATATGCGACCCCGTCTTGCTCCGATATTTCCCATTGCTCTTGGGACTTGCGCTAGGGGGATGTGAGGACAACACCGACCGGCCAGCCGAATCGGGCAAAGCCGCCCCGCCGTCGGAAGGGATCGCTTGGGAGGTGGAACTGTACTTCAGAACCTATAGCTCGCCCCGCCTTTTCACCGGTTCTGGCCGACCCGAAATACTCATCGCTTTTGGCGATGAAACCCCTCGCGTCGGTGGTGCTTTTGCCGTGGATGTCGCCACGGGCGAGCGCCGCTGGCGGCTTTCCACCACCCACGAACTTTTCGCCCTGCCCACGCCGTTGACGCGGAGGAGCGGAGGCGCGCAAGCGTGGATTTTCGCCGGGCGCGACGGTCAACTGCGCGCCGTGGACGGGGTTACGGGCGAGGAACTTTGGCACTTTCGTCCCTTTGGCGACGAAGGTCGTGCGGTGGGAATTTACAATTTCTATTCTGGCAGGCTGTTCGGCGATGTCAACGCCGACGGCGCAGCCGATTATCTGGTGACCAACGGAGGCGATTCGCGCCTCAAGTCCCACGAGAGCCGGCCCCCCGGCCACCTGATGGTCATCAGCGGGTCGAATGGCGATCTCATTCACCGGCTGCAGGTTCCCGACGGCCGCGAGACCTACTGTTCGCCTCTTCTGTGGTCGCGGATGGGCGAGGAGTGGATCGTCTTTGGCACGGGTGGCGAAACCTTTCCAGGCTCTCTTTGGGCCGTTCCAGCCGACAGCGTCCGGGCAGGCTCACTGGCCGGCATCCGCGCTGCAATTGCCAACAAAGAGGCCAAAGGCTTCATCGCGCCGCCGTCCTTGGCCGACCTAGACAGCGACGGCGTGTTGGATTTAATCTCCACGCCCTTCGACGGCCGACTCGTGGTGCTCTCTGGCGCCTCTCTGATGCCTCTGTGGAGCTTTGCGGCTCCGGATGTAGAAGAGACCCAGGTGAGTCCGGCTGTGGGCGATTTTGACGGCGATGGCGACTTGGATATTGTCTATAGCGTCCATCGAGGGGTTTTTCCCCTATGGCAGGGAGCTGCGGTGCGGGCCTTTGACGGACAGACGGGTGCGCTACTGTGGACGTACAGCGTGGAAGGGAATTTGGTGCCTCCTTCACCGCTGGCGGTCGATATGGACGCCGATGGAAGGGATGAAATTTTTTTCGTCGAGTCTGAGCCGGGCTATTTCATAGGCCGAGCGAGTTCGTCGCGCTTACACGTAGCGCACGTAGAGGAAGATCGCTTGGAGACGCTTGCTACGGTTGACGGATTCAGCGCCAGTTCGGGATGGGTCGGCGACGCCGATGGGGACGGTTGGCTCGAGTGGTTCGTGCCCCTGAGCAAAATTGGCCGGGGTGGCCTCCTGCGGTACGATTTGGGCGGACCCGTCCCCGGTCGCATCGCTTGGGGCGGCTACTTGGGCACCCAGCACGACGGTATCTATTCTGCTCCATAGGAGCTTGTCCCAAGGAGTTAAGCATGGCACAGCCCCCCATTTTTGCTCCCGACAACAAGGGAGACATCCTCGCTTTTTTTCAGCAGTATAAGTACGTCGTAGTCGCCGATGCTCTACCCCCCGACGACATCTACATTCTCAACGCCTTTGTCGATCGCTCCAAAGGGGAAATCCCCCGTGAATGGGGCCCTGATCGCTTGGGAGTCTTTTCGCACGGGCAAATTCTGGTTCACCACCCTGAGTTGGATCGCTTTATCCGGCCGGCGACCTCCTACGATCTAGTGCAGACTATCATGGCTCCTCAACCTCGCTTCGCCCAATTCGATTTCCGCGATGTGCCCGCTGGCAAGGGCGACGGCGAGATGCACTTCCATCGCGACCGGCCCTACCAACCCACCACCGAGGCCGAGCCTGAGCGCCCCTACGAATGCACCTATGTCTGCGCCATCCACTACTTGACCGACGTGGGGGCCAGCGACCCCTGTTTTTGCGTCGTGCCCAACAGCGGTCCCTATGAGACGTTAGAAGAGGCCCGTGCCCAATTGGGGCCGGATTATGAAGAAGTGCCCATCCGCGGTCCGGCCGGCACCTTGGTCCTGTACGACATCGCCATTTTTCACACCCGCCTGCCCGGACGACGCACCCGCGCCCGGCGCACTCTGCACCACTACTACAGCCGCGCCGCCAGCCAGCCCTTGACCAATTGGGTGCTCCTCCCTCAGCGCTTGGCCGAACATCCCGACCCCGAGCAACGCACCTTTTACAGCCAATGGTCCGCGGCCACCCAAGCCTACGCCGAGGCTGGTTTTTCCACGGAGTACTACGAGGAACACGTGCTGGAGAAACTCACTTAGACAATACGCAAAACCCCATCGCCAAAGCACACTCTCACGCAACTGTGGAGAATTGATTGTGGATCCACTATCCTTCGACGAATCGCAGCACCGCGCCGCACTCGACCACTTGCAGGAGTACGGCTATGCGATCCTGCCCGAAGTGCTGGACGAAGAGTGCCTCACAACACTGAGGAACCAAGTCGACGCGGCTTTGGCCGCTGAACGCGCTGCGCCCTTCGATCCCGGCGACGGAACTCCAATGCCGGACGACGAAGCCATTGAAGCCTTTCTGGCGGCCAACTACGCGGTCAGTTCTGAGGAACAGGCCCGCCTCATGCGGCGCATTCGCCATACGCGGGCTGCCCAACTCGACACTCCTTGGCCGGTTGAGCCGGACCAAGTGCAAAAGCTCTTCCTGCACTTGCCGACTTTGTTCGACGGCGAGCGCTCGCAGCGGCTGTGGAATTTGCTGGACAAGTGCGAGGCTACCCCGGCCTTAGTTGAACATCCCGCGATCCTGAGTCTGACGCAGGCGGTCTTGGGAGCCGACTGCGTGTTGTCCGATTGCAGCGCCACCAGCATCGGCCCTGGCACTGACGACGGCGGAGCTTGGCACGTCGATGTGCCGCTGGGCCAACTCCCCGAGCCGTTGCCCGACTTTCCGCTGACGACTCAAAACGCGTGGATGCTCGACGATTTCACGCCCGACAACGGGGCCACTCGCGTGGTGCCGGGCAGTCACCGCTGGCGGCGCAAACCGCCTTGGGGAGGTGGTCCCTTGGCAGACGAGGTCGCTCTCACTGGACCGGCTGGTTCGGTGGCACTGTGGTTGTCCAACACGTGGCATCGCTCCGGTCCCAATCGGACTCAAGCCCCGCGCCGCGCCGTGTTGTGCTACTACTGCCGCTCGTGGGTCAAGCCCTTCAACGACTTCCACAACAGCATTGCGCCACACAAGGCGCGCGCTCTGTCGCCTACTGTGCGCTACCTGATTGGTTACGGTGCCCACGGACTCGTGCGCGGCTGAAGCCCTTTTCCACAGGAGCGAACTGTGCAAATACAAGATCTATTCATCTCCGGCCAAGAAGGCTACCACACCTATCGCATCCCCGCTTTAGCCGTAGCGCCGGACGACGCAGTGCTGGCCTTTTGCGAAGCGCGCCGCCACACTGGCCGCGACGACGATCAAATCGACATTCTCCTGCGCCGCAGCACGGACGGCGGGCGCACTTGGGAACCTCGCCAACGGATCGTCGCTGACGGCGCGCGCACCTGCGGCAACCCTTGTCCCGTAGTTGACCGCGACCGCAGCACCGTGTTGCTGCCCTTTTGCAAAGACAACCAGGAGGTCTTTGTCAGCCGTAGCACCGACAGTGGACGCACCTGGACCGACCCCGTGGAGATTACCGCCCAAGTGAAGGCTTCTTCGTGGACCTATCTCGGTACCGGACCTGGACACGGCATTCAACTGCAAAGCGGTCGCTTGCTCGTGCCCTCTTGGGTCGATGAAAGTCCCGGACCGGCCACGTGGCGTCAGCCTCCACCCACTTGGGGCCAAGTCCAGTCCTCCATCGCTTTTTACAGCGACGACGGTGGCCACACTTGGCAGGTTGGAGCCAAGTTGACTCACGATGCGTCAGACGAATGCGAGGCGGTGGAAATGGCCGATGGCTCTCTGTACATGACGCTGCGCAGTCGCAACGAACGCCGCTGCCGGGGCTGGTCGCGCAGCCGCGATGGCGGTGCAACTTGGTCTGCGGTCGCCTACGATCCGGCCCTGCCCGAACCTTCTTGCCAGGGCAGCATTGTGCGTCTCGACGACGGGCGCATTCTCACGGCGCATCCCAGCAAGCCCGACGAGCGCGCCGAGTTGACCTTGCGGTTGAGTGAGGACCAAGGGCACAGTTGGCCCATAGCGCGAGTGCTCGAGCCGGGTGCGGCGGCGTACTCCGATTTGGCGGTGGCTCCCGACGGGCAGGTTTTGTGTCTATACGAGGCCGAGCGCTCCGGCTGTT